>JAYEKQ010000024.1:0-12984 GCA_034661095.1 Patescibacteria group bacterium
AAAAGATCAAGAAACAAAAAGAGGAGGAGAAAAGAAAACAAGAAGAAGAAAAGAAAAAGAAAGAAAAGACAGAACTTAAAAAAAGACAAAAAGAAGAAAGAAAAAAGAAAGAAGGTAAGAAGAAGAAAGAACAAACAAAGGTGAATATTGTCGAAAAGCTTAAAATCAGAAGAGCATCAATAAAAGGAAATAGGTTTTTAAGAGATTTTTTCAGAGCGACAAGATATCTTCTTCTTGGAGTTGATATTAGTGATCATTCCATAGAAGTACTTCTTCTTGACAGAGATGGAGCAATTTCATCTTATGGCAGGTCGGTTTTAGAAAGTGATGTTGTTAATAATGGAGAGATAATTAATCAGAAAAAGTTATCAGAGGCACTGAAAAGAACTCTTGAAAGCACAAAACCAAACTCGTTAAATGTTCCTGAATACACAATAAAAGATAAGAAACATAAATTTGCAAAGAAAGAACATAAGGCGATAATTAGTTTGCCAGAATCAAAAATATATACACAGGTTTTTAAATTTGAAAACAGAGCGGATCTTTATAAAAAAATCAAAGATGAACTCGCAAAAACCTTGCCGTTTGAAAAGGAAAATTTTTACTGGGATTTTACAGAAGTTTCAACTAGAGAAGGAGTAAAAGTTGTTTGTGTCGCGGTTCTTCAAGATATTGCCGATTCTTATATTCACTTCTTTAAATCAACAAACATTGATCCGGTTGCTTTTGAAGTTGAAGGAGAGTCAATTGGAAGAGCACTTCTTCCTTTGAAAAAGATAAGCAGAGGAAAGAAAAAAAGAGGACTATTTAAAAAGAAAGAACAAGAGAAAGACGAAGTTATGGCTGATAACAAAAGCAGGATGATTATTGATCTTGGAGCAAGAAGCACGATGATTGATATTTTTAATGAAGAAGCAGTTCTTGTTATCTCTGTTCCTCTTCCTTATGCTGGTAATTACTTTACAAGTAAGGTTGCAGAATCGCTTGGCATTTCAAGAGAAGAGGCAAATAAAATAAAAGAGGCAGAAGGATTTAAGAAAGATGGAAAAACTTATGAAATATTAAAACCACACGGAGAAAAGATTGCAAAAGAAATTGAAGATGCTTTTCGTTATTATGAGCGAGAGTTTAATTCAAAAGTAAAAGAGATTATTATGGCAGGAGGGACAGCACTTTTACCAGGAATAGTTGAATTTTTTCAAGAAAAAGTTGGTAAGGTTGGAGTTAAAATAGGAGATCCACTGAAGAAGATTAATGACTTTGGAATGTTAGATCAAAAAGAGAAAATTCTTTATTCTAATGTTATCGGATTAGGATTAAGATCTCTTAAAAAGGATCCTATTGAAACAGGAGTAAATCTTTTACCAAAGGAGGTTAGAAATCAGGCAAGAAAGGGCCAACAAGAGGCTCATCGTTCGGTATTGCTAGTGGCAGTGTTTATTGTTATTGCGGGGTTCCTTCTTTTAGGATTATCGATCTATTATCTTATTTATCTTCCTGTTCCAGCACCAATGCAACCACTTAAAAGCAGAATATTACTTGCTCTTGAAGATGAAAAAGTTGAGACGATTGATGTTGTATTTATTTCCGATGATATTGAGGAAGAAATAGTAGTTTACAGTGGTCCGGGAGAAGATTCTGAAGTTATTGATTATAATGTAAGTTCAGGAGAGTTTTATATAGCGACAGGACAAAGAGCTGGATGGATAAGAATCAAGATTGAAGATAGAGAAGGGTGGATTAATGGTAATGACTTAAAAGCAATAGAAACAATGGATATTAAAGAGTTTGAAAAAATGAAGACAAAAGAAGATATAGGAATAGACACAGAAGCAGAGTAGTAAGGGCACCCTTATGTTGCAAAAAATAAAAAAATGTTATATTATTTTATTGATATAACTTAAATAAATATGATAAATGAAAAATGTTCGCGATGGATAATGGCATTACTGATTTTTGGATTTGGAATGTTCCTTTTGGGATTAATTGTTTATTATATTGCATTTCTTCCAGTTCCCATACCGATGCAACCGTTAAAGATGAGAATTGTTACTTTTTTGAATCTTGAAGAATTAAATAATGAAATTGAAACTGAGATTGAAGTTGAAGAAAACACAGAAGAAGCTATCTAATCAAGTAGTTAATTAAAAAGAAAAGGTCGGAAGAGAATCTGGGTACGGATTCCGCACCCTAAATTAAAAAAAATAATTATGAAAAAGACAAACCAAAAAGGTTTTACTTTAATTGAACTTTTAATAGTAATTGGTATTATTGCCATTCTTGCAGCAGCGGTTATCATCGCTATCAATCCTGGTAGACAGTTTGAACAAGCAAGAGAGGCAACTAGATGGAGCCATGTTAATTCTGTTGCTAATGCAGTATATTCTTATGCTATTGATAATGGAGGAAATTTTCCTGATTGTATAACAGCGGGAGAAACAGATATTAGTGGTTGTAGTAGTTATTTAGTTGACACATATATGGCAGCTTTACCAACAGACCCTCAGGCGACAAGTGGTAATGGTTATAATATAAGTACTGATGGAACTAGAATAACAATTGCATCAGCTGCTTCAGAATCAGAGGTAACTATAACACAGTAAAAAACGAAGAAAACTCCCGAGTTTTTCTCGGGAGTTTTTGTTTTTAAAAATAACTGTTATAATAAATATATATGATTTTTGATACTCATGCTCATTTAAATTTTCCTGACTATGAAGATGATAGAGATGACATAATTAAAAAAACCCTTAAAGAGGGTGTTTTTATGATTAATGTTGGGACAGACTTTAAAGAAAGCGAGAAGGTGATTGAAATTGCAAAAAAATACAAAAGAGGAGTTTATGCAAGTATCGGTCTTCATCCGCTACACATTAAAGATGAGGTTTTTTCTTTTGAGAAATACAAAAAAATGGCAGAAGATAACAAAGAAAAAGTTGTTGCTATTGGGGAAACAGGACTTGATAAACATGGTGACAATCTTGAAGAACAGAAAAAAGTATTTTTAGAACATATTAAGCTGGCAGAAGAATTGCAATTACCACTAATAATTCACTGCCGAAAAGAACACAACGAAGTAATATCCATTCTTGCAAACTATTACCCTGTCATTCTGAGCGATAGCGAAGAATCCCTTGAACATCCACAAGATTGTCGCAATGACGGTGGTGTTTCAAAATTCCACCCAAAGGGTGTTATTCACTGTTTCACTGGAAATATTACGCAGGCAAGAGAATACATAGATATGGGTTTTTACCTTGGTTTTAACGGAATAATATTTAAGATAAACTTAAAAAAAATAATTAAAAAAGTTCCATTAGAAAAAATACTTTTAGAAACTGACTGTCCTTTCCTTACACCTCCTGATATGGGAACAGAAAGAAACGAACCAAT
Source organism: Patescibacteria group bacterium (assembly GCA_034661095.1). GTDB lineage: Bacteria > Patescibacteriota > Minisyncoccia > Minisyncoccales > PWPS01 > PWHW01. The sequence goes on from JAYEKQ010000024.1 coordinate 3,394, forward strand.
CTTTACAAAAGAAGTAGCCAAAGAAATAGCAAAAATAAAAGAAATCAGCGTAGGTGAAGTGATTAAAGTAACAACAGACAACGCTTTAAAATTATTTAAAGTGTACAAAACAACCTACCCGTCATTCTGAAAGAGCAAAGCGACCGAAGAATCCCATTGTCATTGCAAAAATCCTGAGATTCTTCGCTCCACTTCGTTCCGCTCAGAATGACAGTGGAGTGTTATTTTCTGTCTCACTTGTCATTCCCGCGCTCTCTGTCATTCCCGCGAAAGCGGGAATCCAGTTTCGCATTGTTTCGCGCAAGATCGCAGAAGCGATTTTGATTGGACAAAGACTTTCTTTTTTTGTAGAATTAATTTTATGGAAGATATAAATAAAATTGAAAAAAAGTGGCAAGATTACTGGGATGAGAATGAAATTTTTAAAACAAAAGAAGAATCTGATAAACCAAAGTTTTTTTGTCTTGATATGTTTCCTTACCCTTCGGGAGAAGGTCTTCATGTTGGACATCCGCGAGGATATTCTGCGACAGATACAATCTCTCATTTTAAAAGAATGCAAGGATATGAAGTTCTTCATCCAATGGGGTGGGATGCTTTTGGATTGCCTGCTGAGAATTATGCAATTAAAACAGGAGTTCATCCTAAAAAGAAAGTAGAAGAGAATGTTAAGCATTTCAAGAAACAACTCAAAACAATTGGTTTTTCTTATGATTGGAGTAGAGAGATAAACACAACTGATCCAGAGTATTTTAAATGGACACAGTGGATATTTTTAAAACTATTTGAAAAAGGGCTTGCTTATCAAGATACAAGACCGATAAACTGGTGTCCTTCTTGCAAAACAGGACTTGCTAATGAAGAAGTAGTGAAAGGTCTTTGTGATAGATGTGATACAAAAGTAGTAAAAAAAGACATAAGACAGTGGATGTTAAAGATAACAGAATACGCTGACCGATTACTAAAAGACATAGATGAAGTTGAGTGGCCAGAACCAATAAAAGAGATGCAGAGAAACTGGATTGGAAGATCAGAAGGAGCAACAATAAAATTCCCCATAAAAAAGCAGTGCGGGGGTGGAGTCCGCACAGCTTCCATCCCTGTTATTCTGAGCGATAGCGAAGGATCTCATAGGGGGGGTGGAGTGGACGATGCTTTGGAGGTTGAGGTTTTTACTACTCGGCCGGACACTCTTTTTGGAGTTACTTTTTTAGTTGTTGCTCCTGAACACTTTTTAGTTAAAAAGATACTTAGCAAAGAGATAGAGATTGACAATTTAGAAGAGATTAAAAAATATGAAGAAGAAGCGCGAAAAAAATCAGAGCTTGAAAGAACAGACTTGGCAAAGGAAAAGACAGGAGTAGAGATAAAAGGATTAAAAGGGATTAATCCGATTAATGGAGAAGAGATTCCAGTTTGGGTTGCTGATTATGTTCTTGGTTTTTATGGAAAAGGGGCGATTATGTCTGTTCCAGCTCATGATGAGAGAGACTACGAGATTGCTGAGAAATACGGATTAGAAATAAAAGAAGTGGTGAAGAAAGAGAAAGAAGAGCCTCCTTACTCAGGAGAAGGAGAGATGGTTAACTCAGGTGAGTTTTCAGGACTTTCTTCTTCAGAAGGAAAAAAACAAATTATTAAAAAATTAGAAGAACTAAAGAAAGGAGAAGTTGCTGTTAATTACAAATTAGGTGATTGGGTTTTTTCAAGACAAAGATATTGGGGGGAACCAATTCCAGTTGTTCACTGTGAAAAGTGTGGAGTGGTTGCTTTGGAAGAAAAAGATCTTCCACTTGAGCTTCCTGAAACAGAGAAGTATGAACCAACTGGAACTGGAGAATCACCTTTAGCTGATATGAAAGAGTGGTTAAAAACAACTTGTCCAAAGTGTGGAGGAGAAGCAGAAAGAGAAACTAACACGATGCCTCAGTGGGCTGGCTCCTGCTGGTACTATCTTGCTTTTATAATGAAACAAGAATCAGAAAAAATGGAGTTTCCAGCATCCAGATATGAAGATGCTTTCCAGCGATGGCTTCCAGTTGATCTTTATGTTGGAGGAGCAGAACACGCCGTTCTCCATCTTCTCTATGCTAGGTTCTGGCACAAAGTTCTTTATGATGTTGGGGTAGTAAAAACAAAAGAACCGTTTTACAAGTTGAAAAATCAAGGACTGATAATGGGAGAGGGGGGAATAAAGATGTCTAAATCAAAAGGAAATGTAGTTTCTCCTGATGAAGTAATCAAAAAACAAGGAGCAGATGTTCTTCGGCTTTATGAGATGTTTTTGGGTGGCTTTGAAGATCGGGTAGCGTGGAGTGAAGACGGAGTTAACGGAATGAAAAGATTTTTGGAAAAGATAAAAGAAGTATCAAAGAAGGTAGAAGATGTTCCTGCTTCTTCAAAAATTGAAACCGTTCTTCATAAAACAACTAAAAAAGTAACCGAAGATATTGAAAACTTTAAATTTAATACAGCGATAAGTAGTTTAATGGTGATGAATAACGAGATGAAGAAAGAAGAGAAAGTATCAAAAAAAGTTTTTTCTTGTTTCTTGAAATTGCTTGCTCCTTTTACCCCTCATTTTGCGGAGGAGATGTGGGAGAAGACAGGAAATACCCCATCAATTTTCAATGAAGAGTGGCCAAAGTATTTAGAAGAAAAAACAAAAGAAGCAGAAGTTTCAGTGGTTGTTCAAGTTAACGGAAAAGTGAGAGATACGATAAAGATGGAAACAGGAGAAACAGAAGAAGAAGTTAAAAAGAAAGCGTTAGAGAGCAGTAAAGTGAAAAAGTGGGTTGAAGGAGGAGATATTAAAAAAACAATCTTTGTAAAAGATAAGTTAATAAATTTTGTAGTGTAGTAACCACTTTGTCATTGTGAGCGAAGCAAACTCCTACGGGACTCGCAATGATGGAGGGAGATATTATGAAAGATTTTCAAATTATTATTGGAGGGGAAGCTGGAGAGGGTTCTAAAAAAGCGGGAATGATTATTGCTAATTTTTTTAATGCTTACGGCTTTAGTGTTTTTATTCACGAAGATTATCAGTCGTTAATAAAAGGAGGTCATAACTTTTCCTCCATTTCTGTTTCTGAAAGAAAGGTTGATGGAATAAGAAAAGAAGTGGATTTTGTTTTAGCCTTGAACGAAGATACTATTTTCAAACACAAAGATAAAATAAAAAAAGAAGAAGGAGTTTTAATTTATGATAAAGATTGCACTAATAAAGATTTTTCAGCGGAAGGATTTAGCGTTGTAAAAGTTCCACTTATGGATATTGTGAACAAAGTGGAAGGAATTTCTTTAATGAAAAACACTGCTCTTGTTTCTTCTTTTGCAAAAATAATAGGATTAAAGTGGGAAGTTTTAGAAAAGGTTTTTGAAAAAGAGCTTAAAGTTGAGTTAGAAAAAAATATAGAAGTTGCAAAAACTGCTTTTCAAGAAGTAGAAACAGTTAAGGAAGTGGAAGTGATTGGAGAGAAGAGGGGTGAACTGACTTCTGGGAATGAAGCAGTTGCGTTAGGGGCAATTGATGCCGGATTGGATTGTTTTTTCGCTTATCCGATGACTCCTGCAACTGGGATTTTAAGCTTTTTTGTTAACTATAAAGAAGTTAAAACTTTTCAACCTGAAAATGAGATATCTGTTGCAAATATGGTTCTTGGAGCAAGCTATACCGGAAAGAGAACGATGACTGGAACATCAGGGGGAGGGTTTGCTTTAATGACAGAAACAGTTAGTTTATCTGCTCAAGCTGAAGTTCCTCTTGTTATTGCTTTAAGTCAAAGAATGGGACCAGCGAGTGGAGTTCCAACTTATCAAGGACAAGGAGATCTTCTTTTTGCTCTTAATGCTGGTCATGGAGATATGATGCGTTTTGTTGTTGCTCCCGGAGATGCTGATGATGCTTACTACTTAACAGGAGAAGCACTTAACATTGCTTGGAAGTATCAACTTCCTTCAATTGTTATTCTTGATAAAGAGATTTCTGAAAACACATACACATTTAAAAAAGAAAAACAAGTTAAGAAAAAAGAAGCAGTTCTTGCTGAAAACAATATTAGTTATAACCGTTATGATGGAGAGGATATTTCCCCAATGGCTTTTCCTGGCGGAGAGGCAGTAGTGAAAGTAACTGGTTACGAACACGACAAAAAAGGAGTGGCTGTTGAGGATGCGGAAGCGATTAAAAAAATGCAAGAAAAAAGAGTTAGAAAGTACGAGAAGTTGAAACAAGAAGTGGAACGGATGGAGGCAGTGAAAGTAACTGGAAGTGGATCAGTGGCAGTTGTCTTTTGGGGATCAACAAAAGGTGTTGCACTAGAAGTAGTAAAAGATCTTGATATGAGAGCAGTCCAAGTTTTAATAATGGAACCGTTTTCCAAAAAGCAGATGGAAGAAGCACTATCAGGTGTTGAGAAAATTATTTCTGTTGAAACAAATGCTACCGGACAGTTATCAAAGGTTTTGCAGTGTAACGGGTTCAAAGTTGACGAAGAGATATTAAAATACGACGGAAGACCTTTTACCGTAGATGAATTGAGAGAGAAGTTAAAAGATTTATAAAAATTATAAAAAATAAAATGGAAAACATAGTACTACCAACAAAAAATACATGGTGTCCAGGGTGTGGTAATTTTGGGGTTCAGAAAGCGATAACAAATGTTATATCCGAAATCGGAAAAGAAAAAACAGTTCTTATTTCAGGAGTTGGTTGTCACGGAAAGATGGCGGATTATCTAAATGTTAACAGTTTTTACTCTCTTCACGGAAGAGCAATTGCATCCGGACAAGGAGTAAAGATGGGAAATGAAGAACTTAATGTTATCTGTTCAGTTGGTGACGGAGATGCTTACGAAGAAGGAATGGCTCACTTAATTCATGCAGCAAAAAGGGACTCTGATATTACAGTTGTTGTTCATAATAATCGTGTTTTTGCTTTGACAATTAATCAAGCAACATCTACTAGTCCTAAAGGATTTATTAGCAACACTACTCCTCAGGGAAAAACAGAAGAAGCAATCAATCCTTTAAAGATTATGCTTGCTGTGGGAGCGGGATTTGTGGCGAGAGGATATGTTGGAAAGATTGATCACCTCTCAAGAGTTATAAAACAAGGAGTTGAATACAAAGGCTTTTCTTTTATAGAAGTATTACAACCGTGTGTTGCATGGCACAACACTTTCGCCGATTATAACGAAAGAGTTTACGAACTGGAGAAAGAATTTTTACCACTTCAAGAAGCTGAAGAAAAGGCAAAAGAGTGGGATTACAACAATATGGAAAGCAAGATCGCAGTAGGAGTTTTTTACAAAAAATAAAAAAAGCATCGCGGGGGCGGAGTCCGCGATGCAAGAAAGTCAAATGTTAAATGTCAAATATATAATTGGGGTTGATGGTGGGGGGACTAAAACAACGGCTGTTCTTGCTGATGAGGGTGGAGGGATTCTTTCTATTGGAAAAGGAGGGCCTTCAAATATAAGGAATGTTGGATTGGAAGTTGCTGTTGATAATATTTTTAATGCTATAAAAGAAGTTAAAAAAGAAGAAAATGTTTCTTGTTACTGCATAGCACTTGCTTCAGTGGAAGAAGAACAAGAAGTTAAAAAAGAAGCTATTATCAGAATGTTGAAAGAGAAAGGATTAGAGGGAGAGATTTTTATAGAAAGTGATCAGTTATCTGCGTTTAAGGCAGGGACAGATGAAAATGATGGAGTTGTAATTATTGCTGGAACGGGAGCGGTTTGTAGAGGATGGCGAAGTTACAAAGAACACAAAACAAGTGGGTGGGGTTATCTTGCGGGAGAAGGATCTGCTTTTTATGCAGGGATAGAAACTTATCGAGCAGTGCAGAAAAGCTTTGATGGAAGAGGGGAAAAAACGAAGATGGAAGAGATTCTGAAAGAAGAGTGGGGAGTTGAAAGCGCAAGTGATTTTAATAAAAAAATATATCCAAACTTTATGGAGGCGCTTCCTCAGCTTTCAATTGTATTGGATAGGGCTGAACAACAAGGAGACTATGTTGCAAGAAACATCTTAGAGAAAATATCAGATGAACTTTTTCTCTCTGCAAAAACAGTAATAGAAAAACTTGACTTCAGAAAAGTGAAATTTCCAGTAGTTCTTTCTGGTGGAATGTTTAAATCAGATCTTTTAAAAGAATCACTTTCCAACAAAATATTAATGTTTGTCCCAAAAGTAGAAGTGATAATTCTTAAAGAAGATCCAGTAAAAGGAGCAGTAAAAATGGCGATGAGATTTGATAATTGACCTTTGATCTTCTTGTCATTCTGAACGAAGCGAAGCGGAGTGGAGTGAAGAATCTCAGGGTTTCTGCAGGGATGATGGGATTCTTCACTTCACTTTATTTCGTTCAGAATGATGGGAGTAATTCAAGATTTAAAACTATTTTATAATAATTATAAAATTCAAATATTTATGAAGTATGAAAATTTAAAGAGCCAAGACGAAGAAGTTTATAATCTTTCTGAAAAAGAAAGAGAAAGAAAAGAGGGAAATTTAGATATGATTCCTTCTGAGAATTATGCTTCAAAAGCAGTATTAGAAGCACTTTCTTCTTGCTTTAATGACAAGTATGCCGAAGGATATCCTGGAGCAAGATATTACGGAGGAAATCAGTATGTTGATCAGCTTGAAATTCTTTGTCAAGAGAGAGCAAAGAAGCTCTTTAATGTTCCTTTTGTTAATGTTCAAGGATACTCTGGATCACCCGCCAATCACGCTGTTTATATGGCAACTCTTTCTGTTGGCGACAAAGTAATGGGAATGGATCTACGAGCAGGAGGGCATCTTACTCACGGTTGGAAGGTTAACTTTTCAGGAAAGTATTACGACTCAGTTTTTTACGGAATAAATAAAGAAACAGGACTTTTAGATTATGAGGAAGTTAGAAAAGTTGCTAAAAGAGAAAAACCAAAACTTATTTTTATGGGAGCGACTTCTTATTCCAGAAAAATTGATTTTAAATACTTCAAGAAGATAGCAGATGATGTTGGTGCTTACTTGTGTGCAGACATCTCTCATATTTCAGGGTTAGTGGTTTCCGGAGCGCATAAATCACCAGTTCCTTATGCTGATATTGTAACAACCACTACCCACAAAACCCTTCGTGGACCAAGAGGAGCTCTCATTATGGTGACAGAAGAAGGGTTAAAAAAAGATAAAGATTTAGGAAAAAAGATAAACAAAGCTGTTTTTCCTGGACTTCAAGGAGGCCCTCACGAACATCAAGTAGCAGCAATTGCAGTATGTTTGAAAGAAGCAAGTAGTAAGTCTTTTTCCGAGTATGGAAAACAAATTGTAAAAAACTGTAAAGTTCTTGCTGAAGAATTAAAAGAGAAAGGATTTAGGATAGTTTTCAACGGAACTGAAAACCACCTTCTTTTAATTGATTTAACAAACAAAGGAGTATCAGGAAAAGAAGGACAAGAGTTGTTAGAGAGAGCTGGAATAATAGTTAACAAAAACTCAATTCCTTTTGACACTAATCCTCCAGCAAACCCTTCAGGAGTAAGAATGGGAACGCCAGCTCTTACTACTCGCGGAATGAAAGAAGAAGAGATGAAGCAAATAGCAACAGTAATATCAGATGTTTTAACAAATAAAGATGAAGAAACAATAAAAAAAACAAGAGAAACAGTAAAAAACCTTTGCTCTAAGTTTCCGATATACTAGATTAATTTAAAATTTAAAATTTAAAATTTTAAATTTTACTATACTATGTTTCAAATTATTGATGGTAGAAAAATTGCTGGGGAGAAGTTTTCTGAACTTAAGAAAAAGATAGAGAAAGAAGAGCTTTCTCTATCTTTGGCTGTTGTTAAAGTTGGTGAAAATGAAACTTCGCAAGTTTATGTTAATGCTAAAAAAAATAAACTAAAGAAAGTTGGGATTAGTGTCTTAGTTTATTACTTTCCAAAAGATGTTTCAGAAGAAGAGTTGTGTAAAAAAATTAGCTCTTTAAAAGAAGATGGAGTAATTGTTCAACTTCCGCTTCCTATTAATTTAAATAAGCAGAAGATTCTTGACACTGTTTTGGAAGAAAAAGATGTTGATCTTCTTTCAACAACTTCTCTTGGAAAGTTTTACAACGGAACAAACAAAATTAATCCTCCGGTTGTAGGGGCAGTGAAAAGTATTTTAGATAATTACAAGGTTGATTACAAAGAAAAAGATGTAGCTTTAGTTGGCTCAGGAATGCTAGTTGGAAAACCATTAACAGTTTTTTTTATGGAAAATAAAAATACGGTTTCTGTTCTTAATAGTAAAACAAAGGATATCAGATATTTTATAAGAAGAGCAGATATAGTTGTTTCTGGTGTTGGTGTTCCTAATCTAATTAAAGGTGATATGATCAAAGATGGAGCAGTGGTAATAGATGCAGGAACAAGCACTGAAGAAGGTGTTTTAGTGGGAGATGTTGACATTGAAAGTGTTAGAGAAAAAGCATCACTGCTTTCCCCAGTTCCGGGAGGAGTAGGACCTTTAACGGTATATCACTTAGCAGAAAATCTTGTGAAGTTAAACACATTTTTCTGTCATTGCGAGTGAAACGAAAATCCCCGAGGTGAGACCTCGGGGAATCTTCTCTGTCATTCTGAAGGAGTAAAACGACTGAAAAATCTTATCATTTTTTCAATACCATAAGATTCTTTACTTTGCTCAGAATGATAGGAAATTATAACGGTTATATTATTTACAATGATTATAGAAATAGATAATTCAATTACTTTATTTTTAAATGGTTTTACGGGAAGTTACTTTTTTCTTGATTCTTTGTTTTACTTTTTTGCCTCAGTTACTCCTTTTGTTTTTGTTATCTTTCTATTGTTTTTATTTATTAATGATCGTAAAAAGAACGGTTTATTTGTAGTAGAATCGTTTTTTGCTGGACTTTTTTCTAAGTATGCAGTAGTGGAACCTTTGCGTTACTTTTTTCCTCGCATCCGTCCCTTTCAAGTATTAGAGGAAGTTAATCTTATTCTTCCTTATAAAGAAAGTTTTTCTATGCCTTCTGGACACGCTTCCTTTCTGTTCGCGATATCAGTAGTAATTTATCTCCACAACAAAAAAGCAGGAATTGCAGTGTTAGCAATCTCTTCTTTTTCAATTTTATCAAGAGTAGTATGTGGGATGCACTATTTTCTTGATGTTATTGCTGGTGCTTTAATCGGACTAGTAGTAGCAATTTTAACAAACGAAATAATAAAAAAAATAATAAAAAATAGATAATTAAAAGATCTAATTATAATTTTCAATTTGACAATTTTCAATAAATAACCAAATAAAAAAAGCACCAAATTATAAGTATCAAATTTCAAAATCCAAAACAAGAATTCCCGAGGTGAGACCTCGGGAACAAAAATTTGGTTATTTAGAAATTTATTGAAAATTGAAAATTTTTGCTTTTTATTTACAGTTGTTGTTTTTTGTGTTATATTTGAGGTGAAAAGGTCGTTGAGTTAAAAATTAAATTAGTAATATAATAATAAAAATTGAAATATGAATAGAAAAATAATTGCAGTGTTGGCTTTTGCTTTAATTGCTGGAGGAGCATACTTTTATATAAAT
>JAYEKQ010000025.1:0-12868 GCA_034661095.1 Patescibacteria group bacterium
ACGACCACCAGTTCGTGTTCACATTGAGATTGTAGAAGGAGGAACCATCAGTAGAACGGTAACCAGCAGGCAATCCCATAAAGCCAGAATCTTCAAAACCGTTAGTGGTTACTATCGTTCGGGTTGGTCCCCATAAATCTTCATCTCCCGCGAGTTTACTACCAGCAGGAGAACCTCTCCATCCAAGACTATCTGCTTGGGCTTCAGACATTCCAACTGCCATCTCAAGTTCTTTGAAGTCAGCATCAGTAGGAACATGCCACCCTTCAGGGCAAATTCCTTGGTGAGGGGTTTCTATTTGGGCTGAGCAGTCAGTGGTATCACAACTTGAATCAAGATCCATCACCATTGACCAAGTGTATAGTGCTCCGTAAGTGTCACAGTTTGTTTCATTGTCTGAGTAACAGATTTTAGTTGTCGGATCATCGGCATATATCTCTTCTTCGTTATATGCTACCACGCTAGTAAGGAAGAGAATAGAGAGAGACATTATGAATAACTCAGTTAAGATTCTTTTTCTTTTGTTTTTTATGAACATATTTTTAATTTCAAATTTTAAATGAATGACTTAATTTCTTAATGATTTAATTTTCTAATTTTGAAACATCTGTCATTCCGAACGGAGCGAAGTGGAGTGAAGAATCTCAAGGTGATTGCAAGGACGATGGGATTCTTCGCTTCACTCAGAATGACAGAGAAGGTTTAGAGTGACAGGGGGATTACTCACAGCTGGTGCAAGCTCCTACATTAAGATTTTCTGCCATCCAGCACTGGTCTCCTACTTTTACTGTTGAGTAGAATTGTCCGTCGTATTCTAAATCATCTCCACAGTTCCAAACAATCCATGGGGGAAGCTCTCCTCCACCTCCTCCACCTCCTTCTTCAAAGCAAGTGAATGTTTCATCGGAACAAGTAAGATTTGTGAAACTGTTTTTCTCTGCTTCTTGTTGCCAGTCAATACAAAAAACATCGGTATTATCTGAGACCATACTTGCGTAAGCGCAATAGTTGTTTCCTCCGGTTGAAGTATGAAGTTGAAGATTACTATCTGAAAGAAGATCCACTTCATCTTTTATTCTTTGATAGTTTTCATCATCTTCGTAAGTCATATCATTAATATCCTCATAAGTGTTAGAAAGAGTTCTTAACTGACTCATTGCTGTCATTATTTTTGAATCCTGTGCTGACTTTCGTGCTGAAGCAAGAGTGATCATGACTAAAACAGCTAAGATTGCAATGATTGCAATTACTACTAATAGTTCTATGAGAGTGAATGCTTTGTTAGTAATGGTATTTTTTTGCATTAATTACATCTTAAACAATTAAAAATAATTGTCAAGAAGTAGATAAATTAGTTATATTTTCTTCCACTCATCATCTTCACCTTTTTCTTCTTCATCTTTACTTTCGTTGTTTTGTTCTGGTATTGCTTCTTCCTCTTGTTGAAATGTTTCGTAAACTTCTCTTGGTTTTGCTCCTTCTGACGGACCAACAATACCATTGCTTTCAAGCATATCTAATAATCTTGCTGCACGAGCATAACCAACTTTTAGGCGTCTTTGAAGTAGCGATGCCGATGCTTTCTTGGAAATAATAACTAACTGTTTGGCTTCTTCATAGAGAGCGTCGTCTTCTTCTCCATAGCTTCCATCTATATCGCTCTGACTCTTTTTTATAAGAGTCTCTTCAAGTTTTTCTGATAAAACATCCTCTTCTTCCATAAATGAGTTTTCTTTCAACCAAGAAACAACATCTTGCACTTCTTTTTCGGAAACATAAGGCACTTGAATTCTTTTTGGTTTAGAGTTTTCTCCAGAAACAAAAAGCATATCTCCTGATCCCAATAACTTTTCAGCTCCTCCTGTATCAAGAATTGTTCTTGAGTCAATCTGTGAGGCAACCTTAAAGCTAATTCTTGATATTATATTCGCTTTAATAACTCCTGTAATCACTTCAACTGATGGTCTTTGTGTTGCTAAAACAAGATGAATTCCAACTGCCCGAGCCATCTGAGCAATTCTTACAATTCCTGCTTCCATCTCATTTCCTTTAACCGCCATCAGATCTGCTAACTCATCAATAACAAGAACAATGTAAGGCATTTCTTCAAGGTTTTTCTTTTTTGTTGCAATCTCTCTATACCCACCTATATTTTTACAACCAACCTCAGCTAAAACTTTGAATCTTCTTTCCATCTCTCCAATTAACCAATCTAAAGCATTTACTGCTCTCTCTGCGTCATAAATTATTGATGTTAAGAGATGAGGGAGATTTGAGTATAAAGAAAACTCAACTCTTTTTGGATCAACTAAAATAAGACGCATATCTTGCGGAGAGTTTCTATAAATTAAACTTAATATAAAAATATTTAAAAATATAGTTTTACCACTACCTGTTGATCCTGAAACAAGAAGATGAGGCATTTTTGCTAAATCAGTATAAACAGGATATCCAGCAACATCTTTTCCAGCAACAAACGACAAAGAACCCATCTTAAAATAGTCCTTGTTCTTTAAAAGAGATCCTAGTCCTATTTTTGCTCTCTTTCTATTTGGAACTTCAATTCCAACAAGCGATTTCCCTGGAATTGGTGCTTCAGTTCTAACAGGATGCATTGCTAAGGAAAGCGCAAGATCGTCAGTAAGTGATGTTATTTTTGACAATTTTACTCCTTCTGCAGGTTTTAAGGTATATTGAGTAACTGCTGGTCCAACATTTATCTCTCCCATCGCAACTGATATATCAAAGTCTTGGAATGTCTTCTTTATTATTGATGCATTCCTCTCTGTGTCTCCCGAATCAGACTCTTCGTCATTGTTAGAAAGCAAACCGAAAGGAGGAACAAGATAGGGGTGACCTCCTCTTGTTTTTGTTTCTGAATATTCTTTTTCTTCTTGTTTCTTCCCTTCTTCTTTCTTTTCCTTTGGTTCCTCCTTTTTTTCTTGAGAGACAAAAACTTTCTTTATTGTTGATATCTTCATATCCTTTTCTCTTTCAGAAAATATTTTTTTCAATACTTCAATGACAGAAAAATCCTCTTTTACAAGATTACAGACAATTACAATTCCAGCAAAAACAAAAATAACAAAAACAACACAAGTTGTAGTAACTCCTATTGCAGAGTAAAGAAGTTGATTTAATCCACCAATCCATCCTCCTAATCCTTTATTTGATGCTTCTATTATTCCCACTAAACCAGTTAAAATGAGAGCAAAAGAGATGAGAAGGGGAGCTAAAAAGTTTTTATACTTTGTTTTAAAGTAAACAAAAGCAGAAACAAAAATCAAAACAGGAACAACGGCTGATGCTTTTCCAAAAACTGTTTCTAAGAATCCCTTTATAACATCACCAATTGTTCCTGCTGAACTTTCTCCAAAAAAGCTAAACGAAATAATCACTGCAAATAAAATAAGAACTGTTCCAATTATAATCTGTTTTATTTTTTCAGGAAGTAAAGTCTCTTTCTGATTTTTTTCTTTCGGTTTTACTTCACCCTCCTTCTTGTTTTTTTTCTTTTTTTTAAACATACTTTTTTGCGTTATTCGGCAACGCTACGCGTATCGGTGTGCGATATGCGATACGCGTCTCGTTTGCCGTTTGCTGTTTGCCGATACGCGTGGCGCTACCATACACCGTTTGCCGCTTACATGATGGAATTCTTCATTTCGCTCAGAATGACAAGGATAGTCAAATGTCAAAGGTCAAAGGTTAAATGTCATTTTTTATCTTGCGTAGTCAATTACTCTACTTTCCCTGATGAGAGTTACTTTTATCTCTCCAGGATATTTAAGGCTTGTTTGAATTTTATTTGCTATCTCCCGAGTCATTTTCCTTGCTTCCAAATCACTTACTTTCTCAGGGGTTACTAAAACTCTCACTTCTCTTCCTGCCTGTATCGCATAACTTTTTTCTACTCCGTTAAAAGAGTTTGCAATGTCTTCCAGCTCATTCAATCTTTTTATATAGTTTTCAAGAGAATCTTTTCTTGCCCCTGGCCTTGCTCCAGAGATAGAGTCTGCAGTTTGAACAAGAATCGCTTCAATGCTTTCGTAAGGATATTCTTCATGATGTGATTTCATCGCGTTTATAACCTCTTCTTCAACGCCAAACTTTTCAAGAATCCTCATTCCAATACAAACATGAGAACCTTCAACCTGATGATCAAGTGCTTTCCCAATATCATGGAGAAGCCCCGCTTTTTTACAAACCGATACATTAGCGCCAATCTCTTCAGCAAGAGCTTCAGCTAAAAAACTAACTTCTAAAGAGTGATTAAGAACATTCTGGCCATAGCTTGAACGAAAATTGAGTCGTCCTAGTATGTTTACTATCTTTGGATCAAGATCTATTATTCCTGTTTCATAAACAGCATTTTCTCCGGCTTTCTTTATCTGATCAGATAACTCTTCTTTTGCCTTCTCAACCATCTCTTCAATCTTTGCTGGCTGAATTCTTCCATCAAAAATAAGCTTTTCTAGCGCTATTTTTGCAATATGTCTTCTTATTGGATCAAAACTTGAAAGAACAACTGTCTCAGGGGTGTCATCAACTATAATTTCTACTCCTGTAAGCCTTTCTAACGCTTTTATGTTTCGTCCTTCTTTTCCAATTATTCTTCCTTTTATATCGTCATCTGGAAGAGAAACATTGGTTGTTGTTAACTCATTTACTTGAGCAGAAGAATATTTCTGAATAACAGTTGAAAGAATCTCTTTTGCTCTAGTAAGATATCTTTCTTCTCCCTCTCTTTCCAATTTGTTTATTTTTCCAATAATATCTACCTCATACTCTCTTTCTAATTTAACATAAAACTCTTCTTTTGCTTGTTCTTTAGAAAGGCCTGCAACTGCTTCAAGTTCTTTTTCTGTTTTTTCTTTTAACCTTTCAATTTCTCTCTGAATATCTTTTAAGCGTTTTATTTTACTATTAAAAGTTTTTTTCTTTTTTTCATAATCAGAAAATTTCTGATCTACTGCATTTTCTCTTTTTAAGATAAACTTCTCTCTCTTAAAAAGCGCTTCATTTTTTTCTCGTTCTTCTTTTTTTGATTTTTCTAATATCTCATTCTGTTTCTTTCTAGTTTCTGTTAAAAGTTCTTGACTTTTTTGTCGTGCATAGTCAAGGCGACTCTGAACTTTTGTTTCAAGCGCCTTATAGTCTCTTTTTGCAATTGACTGGCGAGCAAAGTATCCAAGAACCACTCCAATAACCAGTGCAAGTACTGTTGCTAAAATCAATAATAATTGTTCCATATTTATGAGGGTGTGTAGTATAAACTAAACACCTTATTGTTAAGTTTTCCATAAAGTTATATCTTCTTTTTGTCAGAGATTACTTCATCAATAACTCCGTATTCTTTTCCTTCCTTTGAAGACAAATAAAAATCACGATCAGTGTCTTTTTGAATTTTTTCAAGAGGTTGCTTTGTGTGTTTGGCAATAATCTTGTTTAAACTGTCTTTTATCTTTAAAATTTGTCTCGCAGTTATTTCAATTTCTGACGCTTGTCCTTTTGCTCCTCCCATAACTTGATGCAAAAGAATTTCAGAATTTGGAAGGGCAAATCTTTTTCCATGACTTCCAGCGGCAAGCAATACTGCTGCCATTGATCCTGCCATTCCAACACAAATTGTTGAAACATCACACTTCACATACTGCATTGTATCGTAAATAGCCATTCCTGCGGTAACTGAACCTCCTGGACTATTAATATAAATCTTTATGTCTTTTTCTGTGCTTTGACTTGCAAGAAAAAGTATTTGGGCAATAACGGCGTTGGCAACATCATCATCTATCGCTGTTCCAAGAAAGATAATTCTTTCTTTTAAAAGACGAGAGTAGATGTCATACGCCCTTTCTCCGTTTTTTGTTTTTTCTATTACTGTTGGTATTAAATGCATAGTTTAAATTTTCAATTTGGCAATTTTCAATTTTCAATGAATGACCAAATTTTCTAATGATTTAATTTTCAAAAATAATTTTACTTTTTTATAAAAACTATAACAATTATAATTTTTATAAAATTAAGAAATTAAAAAATTGAAAATTCATTGAAAATTGTCAAATTGAAAATTGAAAATTCATTTATTGTTTTGAATTTTGATTTTTGTGTTTTGATTTTTTATTCCTCCTCTGCTTCTGCTGTTTTTTCTATTTCTTTTTTTCCAATTGCTTTTATGTCAATTCTCCATCCGGTTAGTTTTGCGGCAAGACGAACATTTTGACCTTCTTTTCCAATTGCAAGTGATAACTGATCTTCAGGAACGCTAACAATCGCTCTGTCTTCTTTCATCTCTATCTCTGATACTTTTGCTGGTGATAAAGCTTTTCTTATAAACTCCTCTGGTTTGTCAACATACTCTACAATATCCATTCTTTCTCCTCCCAGCTCTGAAATAATTGCCTCTACTCTTGTTCCTCTCTGTCCAACTGCCGTTCCTATCGGATCAACTCCTTCTTCTTCAGAATAAACAGCAATCTTTGTTCTTAACCCAGGCTCTCTTGCAATTGATTTTATTTCAACACTTCCAGTTGCTATTTCAGGAACCTCAAGTTCAAAAAGTTTTGATACAAGTTTTGGAAAAGCGCGAGAAAGAATTATGCTTGGTCCTCGCATACTATCTTCCACGCTAAGAACATAAAATTTATGTCTCTGTCCTGCTCTATAAACTTCTCCCGGAATCTGTTCTTCTTTAGGCATCACACCAAGAACTTTTCCCAATTCCACAAAAACACTTCTTCCTTCTGCTCTTTGAATTATTCCAGAAACAACCTCTCCTTCTTTGTCTTTATATTCTCCCATTATTAGCTCTTTTTCTGTTTCTTTTATTTTTTGAAGAATAACCTGTTTTGCTGTTTGAGCAGCGATCCTTCCAAACTCCTGTTTTGATTCAAGAGGAATCTCTATCTCCTCTCCCGGAGTTGGATTTTCTTTAAAATATACTGCTTCTTCAACTAAAATGTGTTTTTTAGGGTTGTATCTAACTCTTTCATCGTCTTCATCTTTCTCTTTGTCTTCTTGCTCTATCAGTTCTTCCTCAAAAATAACCATACTATCGTCAACTATTTTTTTAACAAGCCAAAAATCTGCCTTTCCTGTTTTAGAGTCAATGACAGCTTTTATATCTTCTCCTTTTTCTCTATATTCTTTCTTATAAGCAGTAGCAAGTGCTTGCTGTATTATCTCCAGCATCTTTTCTTGGGGTATTTCTTTTTCTGCAGCAATTTGAGAAATTGCTGATGCAAATCCTTTTATATCCATAGTTAATTTTTAATTATAATACTTTTAAAAAATTTATTTTACCTTTCTGAATGACTGATTCTTTTTCTACAACATAATCAATTTCTTCAACAACTTTTCCATTTACTTTTACTCCCTTTTGAGAAAGAACTCTTCTCCCTTCCGATTTTGAAGAAACAAGTCCACTTTCAGTTAAAACTGATATAATATCATACTGCTTTGGTTTAAATTCAGGAATCTCTGTTGGCATCTCTCTCTCAGAAAATGTCTTCACAAAATACTCCTTCGCTTTCTCTGCTTCTTCTTTAGAGTGATAAAAATTAACAACTTCGTATGCTAATTTGATTTTTATATCTTTAGGGTTTTCTCCCTTTTCTAACGCCATCTGGTGCTCTTTAACTTTCTCCA
Source organism: Patescibacteria group bacterium (assembly GCA_034661095.1). Classification (GTDB taxonomy): domain Bacteria; phylum Patescibacteriota; class Minisyncoccia; order Minisyncoccales; family PWPS01; genus PWHW01. The sequence continues at coordinate 7,648 of JAYEKQ010000025.1, forward strand.
TATCAACTCTAGTTAAAAGAGTGAAATATCTTACTATTAATTCATCATTTAAAGACATAATCTTTCCAAACATATCTTGCGGAGTGTCTAAAAAGTTAATTGTGTTTCCGATACTGGAGCTCATTTTCTTCCCATCTAATCCTTCTATCAAAGGGTTTGTGATAATGTCTTGTGGTTCTTGATTATAGAATTTCTGCAAATCTCTTCCCGAAAGAAGATTAAATCTCTGATCTGTTCCTCCAATTTCAACATCTGCTTCTATCGCAACTGAATCATATCCTTGCATAAGAGGATAAAGAAGCTCTCTTAAAGAAACTCTCTTCCCTGCATTCATTCTTTTGCTTATATTTTCTCTTGAGGCAAAGTGATTAAGTGAAAAAACATCTGCTTGCTTGCCAATCTCAGAGTAACCAAGTTTTCCAAGCCACTCACTATTCCTTCTAACTTCTGCTTTTGTTAAATCAATTATCTTTCCTGCTTGTTTTTCGTATGTTTTCAAGTTCTCTTCAATCACTTCTTGCTCCAACATTGGCCTCTCACTTTCTTTGTCTGATGTATCTCCAATAACTCCTGTAAAATCACCAACAATAAAAACTATCTGATGTCCAAGTTCTTGAAAATCTCTCAACTTCAAAAGGGGAATAGAACGGCCAAGATGCAAATTAGGGCTGGTTGGATCAATCCCCAATTTAACACGAAGTTTCTTTCCACTTTTAAGTTTTTTTTCTAAATTATCCCGATCAATAATCTCTTCAACTCCTCTCTCTAACAGTTCTTTTATTTTTGAATCTCTTTCACTCATTATTCTTATAATAACACAAAATAAACTTTTTCTCAAAGAATAAAAAATATTATTTGGGTATAAATTTGAGTTGTTCGAATATTAGAATGACCTATATAACCTTAGAACTGTATTTTTTTGAATAGATTTCCATTTATTTTTATGATATAATTTGATTATACATAATATTCATAAATATAATGATATTAAGTATAATATACGAAATCACTTTATATATAAACGAGTTATGTGAAATATGCTTTACTTTTTACGGCTAACATCTAATGCTTTTCTACAATGAACAAATTTTATTTTTATTTTTTTAAGAGAGGAGGGTATATGGTGTTTTCTTCCGCTACGCTACGGACAACGATTTATTTTAAAAACTATGCAAACTGACCCACAATTAAAATTCATTTCGGAAATTAAAAAACGAATTAATACATTCGAAATTGGCAAACGAGAACGCTCGGTTGAAGATTTTTTTGTTTCTTTTTTTGATGGAATGACTGAGTTTAAAGCGTCAAGGGATAGCGCTCCACGCTTAAAATACCACAAGACTCTTTATACAGACGGGATAACATCCTTTAATAATGAAGTATTTACTGTTTTTGAATTTAAAAAAGGCGCGATAAAATTTACAGGCGAGAATCAACTTTTATTTAATCAGGAAGAAAATGTAGTTTACACCCAAGCAATCAAATATATTTTATGCTCAAATTCTGAAAAATTTGCTAGCGAATTGAAATTTAACAAAGTACTCCTTTTTAATGGTTCTCAAATTGTTAAAATTGCTATAAGCGAAGAAAATTTGAGAGAAGTTTATTCTAAATTAAAATGGAATGAAGTTTTAGTTAGTTTTTTAAATGATCAAAGAAATCTTTCATCATATTTACAAAATATAATTCTAACTAAATTCAATACAATTAAACCGTATGTTGAATTTACAACTATTTTAAATGCGGATAAAAAAATAGACGAGAGTGATATTTTAGAATTATACAAAGAACTTACAGATAGACCAGAAGCAAAGATAAGCATTCTTAGAATGAACTTAACAGAAAAATTTGCAGAATTTTCTCAAACATTTGACACACAAATAATTGAAAGAGAGTCAATAAAATTTCAGCAACTCTCTGGACTAATTTTGAGAATTTTTATTGAAATTTCTGTTCATATAAACGAAGGCATAAATTGTATATTAAGTAAGGACAGTAAATTAATAAATTTTCAAACACAAGGACGCCCTCTTAATATTTATTACACAGAAGAAAATAACGAGGGTGAAATGATTGATCAACCAGTCATAATTTATGCAAATTACATAAAAGATATTGATAAGCTCAATGATTTTTTTAAGAATCATATTATCAATAATTTAGACATTCTTTATGAAGATTATGATAATCTAATTTCTGATGAAAGAACTAGAAAATCAATTGGCTTGTATTTTACAAAGTCCGATCTTTCCCATCTTTGTTATGAGTTTTTAACAAAAGTAATTCCTGTTGAAATATTAAAAACTTGTCATTTTTATGATCCTGCCGCTGGATCTGGCAATTTATTAAAAGCGCAAGAAGATTATATCTCGGTAATTGGTTCTGATATCAAAAAAATGAGCCAAGATATAATGAGAAATAGACATATAAATGTTCCTAGAAAAGAAATTGATTTTTTCCAAACTATACGAGAAGACATGGTTGCAGAACTTAATTCAATGGTGGAAAAAAATGGCAGAAATTTTATTGATAATCCGCTTTTAATCATAATGAACCCACCATATCGCGGAAAAAATACATGGGTAAAGCAAGGTCAAATCGGAAACAAAATTGGAGTATCTAAAGATCAAACATATCTAGGCGAAGAATTTATTAAGGTACTACAATCGAATAAAATACGATCGAATGACTTATCCTCTTTTTTTCTTCTTAAAGCACTTACATTTTATCTTTTTGACAAGTATTACGGATATATTGCAACATTTTCTCCAACAAACTGGCTGAACCCAGGACGAGGCGAACATGATGAATTTAGAAACTTTATATCTCAACACACTAAATTTATTGGAGGATTTATTATTAATGGCAAAAAATTCTTTGATAATTTAAATTCTAATTTGTCAATCGCTTTTTCAGTTTTTCAACTCGATAAAGACATAATAAAAACCGAAAATCAAAAGGACTTTATCTATTATGATTTATATAAAGAGCATAATAAAATTAAAGAGCTGTTTGATTTAAAGCAGTTTAAAAATTGGGAACCAAGTTATTTAGATAATGAAGAAAGTAAGATTAAGTCAAAAGAAAAATATAGGAGATTATCAGATCAAATTTTCAATGATGCAAAAATAATCAACTTCTCTAAAAACAGAGAAGAGAAAGTTTATTTTAAGGATATTTTTAGAGCCATCAACTCGCAAACTGGCGATGACCAAAAAGTGTTGCTTCACATTGATAGCAATTTTAGAAACTTAGATTTAAACAAGGCTATCCCAAATACAAAAATTAGTAACGAAAAAATTTATATCGTAGCCACAGATAAGGCTAATGGATATGATATTGCAATTAAACCAAAAGAAAAGAAAAAAAGAGGGTGCGTGTTTAGTATCCCAAGAGAAATAGATTGCCCAATTATGGCTTGGCATTATCTTTGGGATTATTTAGCAACATACCCCACAAGATTTTATAACGCCGTACCAATTACAAGAAAGTATGCGTTTACCTACATTGATTCCAATCCATTGCTTACAATCGAAGATATCAAAAACTCAAGGACATGTAAATTGTTTAGTTTTATTCAAAAAAATGAACTGGCGCTGGATTACATTAAAGAATGGCAGGAAAAATTAGGTGATTTGCGAGGATTATTCTTTTTCTTTTTCGCTCTAACCCATTCGCAAATTGCCGTAGATATGGCAAAAAATGTATTGTACAAAAATAGTCCTATTTGGTGTCCCGAACTTAATGAAGAAAATATTAAAAACATAAAAACAATAATTCAATTGGGAACAGCTTTTTCAATTTTCAATTTTGGAAAGAAGTTCCAGGAATTTTCACTTACAAGAAATAATGAAAATATAATTGCTACTGAGAATTATTTTGATCTAAAGTCTGACTGGTTTAAAAAATCAAAAATATCAGAATTTTTGCTCGATATAAAAAAAGACAATATTGATATTATAAAAAGTATTCTCGCAAGTAAACTATCTGAAAAAAAGATACTAGAATTAATAAATAGTGAGATAAAGAAGATACAAAGTTACACATAAAAGGGAGTCTTGGCTTTGGGACATTCATCTTTAGTCCTTCTGTATTATTAATTACAGAAAAGTGGTCTCGCTAAGGCGAGACAAAAAGAAAAACATACATCATATAATACGACATATCTGGTTACGGCTTTTATACAAAATCCTCCATCCAAATTTTACATTCCGCTTCGCCACAGAAAAACTTATTTTATTCTAAGTGTTATACGCAATTCAAAAAATGTTTTTCTAAGATGAATAATAATGATGGACTTTCTAAAAGGAGAATAAACTTGATTTTTTCTTTATTTAATGAGGGGGATAATATGGTGTTTTCTTCCGCTATCGCTTCTGAAAACGATTTATTTATAAACTTTATATTTTATCTTAAATACTATGGCTACTAAAAATTTAAATATCGAATATGAAGTAACATTTTGTGATATTAATATTGATGAAATCAGAAAGAAAATTAAAAGTCTAAACGGAAAATTGCTTAAACCAATGTTCAATCAAAAAAGGACAGTCTTTAATTTTCCCAAAGGACATGAAATTAAAGGTGGGTGGCTGAGAGTAAGAGATGAATCTGACAGAATTACTATGACTTTGAAAATTATGGAATCAAATGGTTCTATTGAGGGACAGAAAGAAATAGAGCTTATTGTAAATAGCTATGAAAATGCTGTAAATTTATTAAAAACAATCGGAGCAGAGGAAAAAGCAGTTCAAGAAACAAAAAGAGAGCTTTGGGAATTAGACGGAGTGGAATTAATGATTGATTTGTGGCCATTTTTAGAGCCAGTAATTGAGATTGAGGGCAAAAATGAGGCTGATATAAAAAAGATAGCTGAAAAATTAGGATTTGATTGGAATGATGCTATATTTGATTCTATTGATTATGTTTATAGTAAAAAATACAATATTTCAATTGACAGAATAAACAATGAGACACCAATAATTATGTTTGATATGGAAAATCCATTTATTGATTAATTTAGTTTATTATTAACATTATTATGAAAAAAGTAATTATTGAGCTGATCAAAGAAGGTAAAGAACTCGGCGAAGCAGATGATATTGTTTTTCAGCGTAATAATTCAAAGCAGGAGAATGGAGCAGTTGGAATTTTGACAGGAGATGTAGTTGATAGAACGAAGTGTTATACAGAGGCAGTAATTTTAGCGTTGATTCCTTTT
>JAYEKQ010000026.1:0-12260 GCA_034661095.1 Patescibacteria group bacterium
ACAGGTTGCACTGATCTGTACCACAAAAAGTGGACACATTAAAAATGTTCACTTTTTGTATTCAAGAAATATTTAAGATAAAATATTTATTCTATTGTCATTTATTAAGGAGCTTAGCTCCTTAATACTCCTTAATAAACACATACCTCAAGAAATGATGCGTTTCACAACTTTCATTTCAGTCTCATATGTTGATTAGAAAACACTGAGCTAAATAAAGTATTAAAAAAACAGGGACCTATCCCCTGTTTTTTTAATACATCTTTGCCTTACTTTATACTTTTTTTAGCAGTTTCAATAAATTTTGTGGCTGCATCTTTTCCACCAAGACCAAATGCAAGACCACCGGCAATAACCATAAATGCAATTAATCCGCTAAAAAGAACCATCAAAAGATCCTTTGCTATTCCTAACTGAATAAGGATTGCGAAAGTAGCAAAAATCCAGATAGCAACTTTTATTATTGTTCCTGCCATCCTTGAGTAAGGAAGTTCTGATTTTTCAATAGTAGCAATAATTAATTTTGAAAGAAGTTCTCCAATTATTACAGCAATAATGAAAATTAATGTTGCCGCAATAATGTTTGGAATATAAGCAATTATACTTCCAACAAAATCAGTAACCTGATTAAGCTTAAGTATATCTGCTACTATCCATATTACTAAGATAAAAACAATCCACTTTATAACTTTTCCTAAAAAGTCAGAAGGGTTAATATCTATATTTGCTTGTTTCATTGCTTTATTCCACTTTTCTCCCTTAAATGGTTCATTGAATTTTAATCTATATAAAACTCCACCAATTATTTTTCCAACAGCAATCGCAACTATCCATCCAACAATAAGAACAATTAATGCTCCTGTTAAGTTTGGAATGAAACTAATGAAACCGTCCCAAAATTCAACTAATTTTTGTTGAGTAACGCCAGTAAAATCATTCATATTTTTATTTTAAATAATTTTTATTAAACCGACCTTTATATTATTTCTAACAATAACTATATTATTATTATAATAAATAAAAAAAATATGTAAAGCTATAACTTTATTTTTTTTAAATTAATTCTCCCTTGAAAAAATTTTTCCGCTAAATATTTAAAATTATAACTAAAATCAGTTAAGTAAAACAGTCTTTCTTTTTCTTTTTTTATGCTCTTCTCTATCTCAGGATGTCGCTGAAGATAATCTTTTAATTTTTCAGGAACAACATCTTCTTCGCAAACAATATGAATGTTATTACTAACAATTTTTTTTATTTTTTCTTTCCAAAATCCGTAATGAGTACAGCCAAGAATTAGCGTATCTATTTCTTGAGAGGTTAAAGTTTTTAAATAATTCCTTAAAACAGCATTTTCTATTTCAACACTCCCCTCTCCTGATTCAATTAAAGGAACGAGTAGCGAAGATGCTTTTTGAAAAACTTCTATTTCAGGATTTATTTTATTAAACTCTTTTTGAAAAACTCTTGAATCAATAGTGCTCTGAGTTCCAATAACACCAACTTTTTTGCTCTTCAATTCATTTGCAACATACTCAACCGTGGGAACAATAACTCCAAGAACTCTTTTTTCAGGATAATGCCTAGGAAGATACTCTTGTTGTATTTTCCGTAAACTTTCCGCGGAAGCGGTATTACAAGCAAGAATAATAATCTCACACCCGTTTTTAAAAAGAGAATCCACCGCTTCCACAGTGAACTTGTAGATAACATCAAAAGATCGTGAACCGTAAGGAAGACGAGCATTATCCCCAAGATAAATATAGTTATAATCAGGAAGATTCTTTGTTAAAGATTTAAAAATCCTCAACCCTCCTAATCCAGAATCAAAAACTCCAATTGACTTATTAGCTTTCATATTATCAAATACTACCAAAATACCTTAAAATAGTAAAACAAAAAAGCACACTAAGAAGTTCTTATGTGTGCTTTTTTTGTTTGTGGACCCTACCAGATTCGAACTGGTGGCCTCCGCATTGCAAATGCGGCACTCTAGCCAACTGAGCTAAGGGCCCATTAGTGGTGGTGGGCGTGCCAGGACTTGAACCTGGGACCTCGTCATTATCAGTGACGCGCTCTAGCCAGCTGAGCTACACGCCCTTTTTAATTTCTCTTTGATAGACAAATAATAGCAGATTTTTTTATTTTTTCAACTATTTCTCACAAAACCCCATGTCCATCCCCGGGTTGGACATGGAAAAAAGTTATTAAAAAGCAAAAGAACGGATATATATATCCGTTCTTTTGTGTTCAGTTTTTTAAAGTTGCTTCAAACAAATTTGTTTTGTGTTATCTTCTTTTATAGAGTTAAGATTCGAATTCCAAACCTTAACTCTAGTCGACTACTAGAATAATTAATTATTCCACGGACAGCTTCCGCTACCCGTGCCTTGTTACAACTTCGTCCCTCTCACTGATTCTACCGTTGGCCCTCAATTTAACTCGAGAGATTTCGGGTATCTCCAGCTTGCTTGACGTGATGGGCAGTGAGTACAAGACTCAGGGAAGTATTCATCGCTACATGATGATTAGCGATTACTAGCGATTCCAACTTCATGAGGTCGAGTTGCAGACCTCAATCCGAACTGAGATCGGTTTTAAAGATTAGCTCCGGCTTACGCCTTCGCGACCCGTTGTACCGACCATTGTATCATGTGTGCAGCCCAGAGTGTAAGGGTCATGCTGATTTGGCGTCATCCCCACCTTCCTCCCAGTTGTCCCGGGCAGTCTCTTATGACATATAAAACATAAGATAGGGGTCGCGTATGTTACCGCATTTAAGCGTGCACCTCACGGCACATACTGACGACAACCATGCAACACCTGTTTACTTGTCCCGAAGGAGGTCCTAGCTTTCACTAAGATTTCAAGTAGATGTCAATCCCTGGTAAGGTTTCTCGCGTAGTATCGAATTAAGCCACATGATCCACCGCTTTTGTGAGTCCCCGTCTATTCCTTTGAGTTTTAGCCTTGCGGCCGTACTTCCCAGGCGGGACACTTAACGCGTTAGCTTCGCCACTTAAAGGGTCGACACTTCAAGTAGCTAGTGTCCATCGTTTACAGCATGGAATACCAAGGTATCTAATCTTGTTCTCTCCCCATGCCTTCGTTCCTCAGCGTCAGGGTCGCCCTAGTTGACTGCCTTCGCTTTTGGTGTTCCGGTCAATATCAACGGATTCCACCCCTACATTGACCGTTCCGTCAACCTCTAACGCCCTCTAGTCTGCCAGTATTTTCCGCCCTTCCGAAGTTGAGCCCCGGAAATTTAACAGAAAACTTAACAAACCGCCTACGAACTCTTTACGCCCAATGAAACCGGATAACGCTCGGGGGTCCTGTATTACCGCTGCTGCTGGCACAGAATTGGCACCCCCTTATTCCTGATTTACCGTCACTAATGTTCTTCAACCAGAAAAGTTCTTTACACCCCGTAGGGCTTCATCAAACACGCGGCGTCGCACCATCAGGGTTTCCCCCATTGTGGATGATTCTCGACTGCTGCCTCCCGTAGGAGTAGGGCCCGTATCTCAGTGCCCTTGTTGGCGATCAGGCGCTAACCCCGCCTACTCGTCATAGCCAAGGTGAGCTGTTATCTCACCTTCTAGCTGATAAGCCACAGGCCAATCCCTAAGTGGCCGAAACCTTTACTCTTAAGAAAATTCAAAAGAGACTATCGGACATTAGTCAGCCTTTCAACTGATTATTTCCGTCTTAGGGGAATGTTCCCATGTGTTACTAACCCGTCCGCCGGTGTTTTGTACCGAAGTACAAAACCCCTTGACTTGCATGCCTAATCCACGCCGCCAGCGTTCATCCTGAGCCAGGATCAAACTCTCAAAAAAGAGATGCTTGAAGCAACTTTAAAAAACTGACTCAGATTAAATTAATTTTATATCCATGTTAAAACTCAAAAATAAATTGTTCAATGAACACAACCGTCATTCTACACGATTTTAAAAAAAAGTCAAGAATAAGGGTGCGGAATACAAACTATGTTCAATTTAGCAGAATCAATATTGAATATAGTTTGTATTCTGCACCCAATAACGGTGAGCCGACGGAGGGATTTGAACCCACGACCTATTGTTTACAAAACAATTGCTCTACCACTGAGCTACATCGGCTATTTGTCATTATTTTCTTTCTTTCTTTTTTTTAGAACATAAAGCCACTTTGTAGTTTTATGCTCTGCTTTCATTATAACTTTTCTCAACAATGATAAAAATAATTGCAAAAGTTCTTCAATCCTTCTAAAAAGATTATCTTTCATACTGCTTAAGGTTTTTATTGCTACCTCTTTTATTTCTTTTGCTTCTATCTCTTCTTCTGGTAAGCCACTTAAAGTATTTGCTTTTTGGACTAAAAAAAGATAAATAGCAAAAATGCTAGCAGAAAAAACAATGAGGGATGTTAACATTATTTAATTTTATATCTCAAAGCGCTTAAAGCGATTTACCACTATTTTTTCTCCTAATTTTGCTACTTTTTCATTAATCAGATCTTCTATCTTTTTTTCTCCATCTTTTACCCAAACCTGATTTATTAAAACGGTTTCTTTTTTAAATTTCTTAACCTTTCCTTCAATTATTTTTTCAATAACTTCTTTTGGCTTATTTGAACCTTCAAACTGTTTCATCGCAATTTCTTTTTCTTCTTTTATAACTTCTTCTGGAATCTCATCTTCCATAACATAACTTGGATTAAGCGCTGCTATCTGTAAACATATCTCATGAGCAAGTTCTTTGAAATCATCTGATTTTGCAACAAAATCTGATTCAGAACGAATATCAAGAATAACCCCTATCTTTCTATTGGGATGAACATATGTTGTGATAAGTCCTTCTTCTGTTGATCTCCCTGATCTTTTTCCAGCAACTTCTTCTCCTTTTTCGCGAAGTATTTTTTTTGCCTGTTTTATGTCTCCTCCACTCTTCTCTAATGCCTTTTTGCACTCCATTATTGAAACACCAGTCTCCTCGCGTAACTTTTTTACCTCTTCTATTTTAATCATATTACTTAAGTGATTTTTTAACTTGTTCTAATATATATTTAACAGAACTAATTGAATCATCATTTGCGGGAATAAATTGATCTAGTTTCGTTGGATCTGAATTAGTATCAGCAATTCCAATAACTTCAATATTCGTCATTCTTGCCTCTTTTACTGCTAAATTATCTTTAACAGCATCAACAACAAAAAGAGCATCAGGGATTTTTTCTAACTTTCTTAATCCTCCAAACTTTCTTTCAAGTCCTTCCATCTCCTTAGAAATTTTTACTCTTTCTTGCTTTGTATATTTTCTTTCCAGTTCTCCACTTTTTTGTTGTTCTAATATCTTATTATAGTAATCAATTCTTTTTTTTATAATTTTAAAGTTGGTAATCATTCCTCCAAGAAAACGATTAACAACATAAGGCATCCCACATTCTTTCGCAACTTCCTCTACTATCCCCTTGAATTCTGGTTTTGTGCAAACAAACATAATAACCTTGTTTTCCTTTTTAAGTTGTTCTAATCTTTCAGATACTTCTTTTAATTTTTTTTCTGTTATTTTAAGATCAATAATATGGACAGCACCTTTTGCTCCTTCTATGTAAGGATCCATATGAGGATTCTTTTTCGAAAAAGCGTGTCCAAAATGTACTCCTGCTTCAGCCATCTCTTCTAACTTTGTTTTTTTTGTTGTTTTTGTAGTCATACTATAAATTTAATTATATAAACACGAGTATAGCACTCTTTATAAATTATATCAAGAGTGTGTATTGACAATTGACTTTTGACATTTTTACTTTTTTTTGTTATTATTTTATAGTTAATTAAAAACAATATTATGAAAAAAGAAATACATCCTAAATATTATGACAATTCAGAAGTGAAGTGTTCTTGTGGAGCTTCTTTTTCCATTGGATCTACCAAAAAAGAAGTGAAAACAGAAGTTTGCTCTGCTTGTCATCCTTTCTATACTGGAAAGAAAAAAATTCTTGACACAATGGGAAGAGTTGAAAAGTTCAAACAAAAAATGGCAAAAAAACAAAAGTAAGTGTATTATTCAAAGAGCTTCCCATTCATTCTGCGGAAGCTTTTTGTTTATAGTTGAAAAATTTTATTATGTCTCTCTTAGATAAACTTCAAAAAGAATATGATGATTTAATGGAAAAACTTGCCCATCCTGAAAAAATAACAGAGTGGGATTTTTTAGGTGAACAGAAAAAAATATTAGAAAAAATAGTAGAAAAAAAGAAAGAATTTGAACTTTTAAAAGAGAGCATTAAAGAGAATAAAGAGATCATAAAAAATGGTGATGACAAGGATCTTCTTTTGATTGCAGAAGAAGAAAGTGAACAACTTGAAAAAGAAAAAGAGAAAGTTGTTAAGGAGTTAAAGCATCTGATTGCAGAAAAACAAGGAGAAGAAAGCAAAGATATAATAAAAGGAACTGCTATTGTTGAGATAAGAGCCGGTGCTGGTGGAGATGAAGCTTCTCTTTTTGCTAGAGACCTTCTTGAGATGTACACAAGATATGCTCAATCAAAAAACATTGAAGTTAAAATAATAGATGAGAACAAGAATGAACAAGGTGGATATAAAATAGTTACTGTGAAGATGAAAAATGGAAACCCTCATTCTTTAATGCGTTATGAAGCAGGAGTTCATCGTGTTCAGCGAGTTCCAAATACTGAAAAACAAGGAAGAGTTCACACTTCAACAGTCTCTGTGGCTGTTCTCTCAAAACCAAAGAAAGGGAAAATAAAAATAAACCCTCAAGATATTAAATTAGAAACATGTAAGTCTTCTGGTCCAGGAGGACAGTATGTTAACAAAAGAGAAACTGCTGTTCGTATTGTTCATCTTCCAAGTGGAATAGTTGTTACCTCACAAAATGAAAGAAGTTTAGCTCAAAACAAAGAAACCGCAATGTCAGTTTTAGAAGCAAAACTTTTAGAAAAACAAATTCAAGAAAAGAGAGAAAAAGAAGAGAAAGAAAGAAAATCACAAATCGGAACTGCGATGCGTTCCGAAAAAATAAGAACATACAACTTTATGCAGAACAGAGTAACCGATCACCGAATAGAGCAAAGTTGGTATAATTTAGAAGGAATAATGAATGGGGATCTGGGTGAAGTAGTAGTTGCACTAAAAAATTATGAAGAAAAAGAAAAATATAAAGATATTATTATAGAATAATATTAAAAAACACATTGATTAATCAATGTGTTTTTTTTATTTCTAATTACCGTTTTTTAGCATTATTTCAATATCCCTCTCAAACTGATCTGCCCTATTAACAACTTGGTTTGCATACCAGAAAAAAGTTGAATTTGTTGTTCCTCCTGAAAAATAAATCATTGCTGCTCGCCACTCTCCATCTCTCGTTTGTGTTCTTGCTCCTGAATCAGTTAATAAAACTCCTGACGCCAAAAAAGAATCACGAATACTCCATGGATTTGCCGGTGTTCCAAGAATACTATGTAGTCTATCTCTATACATCATCCATGTTGATGGAATAAATTGTGCTGGCCCCATTGCTCCTCCATATCCATAACTAAGAGGACAAGAAACAGCTGTCTTAAGAGGATCTAATTCAAGCTCTCTTGTTATCACCAAAAAAGGAGGAATATCCCTTGTTGGATGTATTCCGTTATAATATCTTGTTCCGCTCATAATATGGACAGATGCTCCTGATATAGTATCAGCAAGATAACATTGTCCTACATTTTTTCCAAAAGATGATTCTTGTTGTAGGATAGAAAGAAGAAATGCTGGCCTTATTCCGGTTAATCCTTCTACCCATTTTGCAATTTCATACGCCTCTTCAAAGGTTGGCGCATCAGTGTCACTAGGAAGACCTGCAAGTTCAAATATTCTCTCTCTAATGCTTTCTGCTTGTCTTTCAAGTTCTTGTTTTTCAACAAGTTGTGTTTGGTATTCTGCTTCTGTTAGTCCGTAAAGACGCTCTCTTTCGCTTCTCGTTGCTTCTTCTTGTGCTTTTTGCGCTTCTTGAAGCCTAGCAATTCTTTCTGTTTCTGCTTTGTCAATTTCTAATCCTACTTTTTGGTTTTCTAAAGATGTTTTTAAATCCTTAACTTCATCAAGAATAACACTTGTTTCTCCTGACAATCTTTCTAATGCATTTAATCTGCTAAAAACAGCTGATAGATTATCTTCTGTCAGAAATATTTCAAATGTTGATGTTCTTTCTTCAGAACGCATCATTCTTAGCATCTCAGCAAGTTCTTCACGAGATTCTTCCATTTTCTCAGATGTTTTTATTATTGACTCCTCAGTGTCAACAATTTCTAATCCCAAGTTTTGAATAACAAGATTATTTCTATTTATCTGGGCTGTTAAATAGCTTATTTCATTTTGCAATCTGTTTATCTGGGATTGTAAATTTTGTTTTTCAGCTTCTGTGGTATTTATATTTTGTTCTGCTTTTCTTATTTCTTCTTCAATAATTCTAAGTTCTGCTTCAAGTTGAGCTCTTTCTTGTTCTGTATCAGCAAAGACAAAAAATCCAATTCCAATAAACGAAAAAACTAAAAACAAGCAAGTAATTGTTTTTTTTATCTTTAGCATACTTTTTATTTTTCTTTTTTCTCGTTCTTTTCTTCTTTCTCACTCTTTTCTTCATCTTTCTCTTCTTCTTCTTTCTTTTCAGTTATTACTTCTGCCTCTCCCTCTTCATCAACTGCCTTTTCAAGCTCTGCTTCCACATCTTCTGGTTCAGAAACCATTGCTACTACCATCTCTTCATCTTGAAGAATTTCAACATCTGAAGGCATCTTTAAGTCTTTTACCATAATAACATCATCAAATGTTTTTAATGTTTCTATATTAACCTCTATTTCGTGAGGAAGATCTTGTGGAAGTGCCTTTACATCAAGAGAATAAACATTTTTAACAAGTGTTCCACTAAGCTCTTTTACAGCAGGAGCTTCTCCAGTAAAGTTTACAGGAATTTCTGCTTCTACTTTTTCTTTTAAATTTGGTTCATAGAAATCAATATGAATCAACTCTCCGCTCAAAGAGTCTCTTTGAGTATCATAGACAAGGACAACTGTTTTTGTTTTTTCTCCCTTAATATCAAGGTCAAGAAGAGTACTCTTCCCTACTTCTTTATAAAGTTCAGAAAAATCTTTCTGATTAATAGATAAAGAGGTGCTTTCTTTTTTTGGACCGTAAACAACAGCTGGAATAAGTTCTTTATCTTTTATTTTAACTTTTTTTTCTCTCTTTTCGGCTGATATAGTTTTAATATTATTATTTTTAGTCATATTTTTTAAATTATTCTACTCTTTTAGGGTTTAGGATACGAACCAAATAATCTTTAGCGGAATCAATTTTATGGGGGTGCAGGATACAAACTATATTCAATTTAGCGAAATCAATTTTATTCATATTCAAGGCATGAGTGGTAAAAGATATTGAATAATATCTTGTCCACGAATAACGCAGAATATGGATAAAATTGGTTTCGCCCTACGGGAAGCTGATAAATAAACTACTTTCTGCGTCACTTCTCCTCAATGTAGCTATCGCTACCTTTCGTCGTCGTTCCTTGAAATCAACTCATTTATCAGCTTCTAAAGATTGTTTGGTTCGTATCCTATACCCTAGGTAATTTTGATACACTGTGCCGGACAACCCTGTGCTGCTTCTTCAACGCAATCAAGATCATCTACTTTTTTCTCTGAAAGATCTCCGTTTATTTCACCATCTTTCAGTGTTGCTCGACCATCATTATTCATTTTGAAACAAGACGGGCAAAGGATAACACAAGTGCCGCACCCCAAACAATTATTTCTTTCAATAGTTATTTTTTTCATAAATTAAAATTAAACTTATGTTTATATTAACTACATTATAACACTTATTTGCCTTTAAATAAAGTTATTTTTTCAATTACCTTTTTACAAACAGCATCTCGAGCAAGAGGAAGAATTTTATATGGAACTATTTCTGTAGGATCCTTTTTCATTTTTCCCTCAATTGCTTTTTTCCACGCAAAACGCAATTCAGTATTTATATTCACTTTCACTACTCCAGAAGAAATAACCTTTCTTACATCTTCATCTAATATTCCCGATCCACCATGCAAAACAACAAAACAACTTATTTTTTCAAGAAGTTCAGAAACTCTCTCAGGTTTTATCTCTGGGTTATCTCTATAAACACCATGAATACTTCCAACATCAAGAGCGATACAGTCAATTCCACTTTCTTTTATAAAATCAACCACTTCTTCTATATCTTTTAAATCACTTTTTTCAATTGCTTTATCTGAAAAAGTTGAACTTCCTTTTATTTCTGATATCTCTCCCTCAACAATAACATTTTTTTCTTTAGCATAAGAAACAACTTCTTTTGCTTTCTCTATGCTTTCTTGAAGTGACATTTTTGATCCATCAAAATGAACCATATCATACCCCAAATCAACTGCTTTCTTTATTTTTTCAACATTTTTCCCATGATCAAGGTTTAAAAAAATTGGAACACCACTTCTTTCTCTCATAATCTTAACACAAGCAACCGCTTCTTCCATTCCAAAAAAATCAGATTCCCCAGAAGAAGTTCCACATATTAAAGGGGTATTTGTTTTCTCTCCTGCCATGACAATCCCTTGAAGCTGTTCAAGTGAAGAAAAATTAAACTGACCAATGGCATATTTGTTTTTCATAGCATCCTCAAAGATTTTTTTTAGTGTTTTCATAATTATTTTTTAGTTAAGGATGCGGATCCCGTACCCTTTAATAATCCGTTCTTTGCTCCCATTTTTAAAACACACGAAGCTGCATTTTCAATTCCAAAGTGCAAGCTTTTTTCTACATCGCCACTTCTTATTAGTTCTGACAAAAAACCTGATCCAAAAGCATCTCCTGCTCCTGTCTTGCAAACAGCTTCAACTTTTTTAGCACTAACTTTGTATAAATTATCTTTATAAACTGCTACAACATCTTTTTCTCCGTTAGTTATAATTACAAGGTTTGAAGAAATTTCTTTTATTTTCTTGAAAAGTTCATCTTCGTTCTTGATAGAAACTTCAGTTAAAATAGATGCTTCTTCTTTATTTAAAAGCAAAACTGATATTTTACTCAGATAACTTTTTATTTTCTCTTCTTTTAATTGTGCTTTTGATGGGTTAACCATTAACTTTATACTCTTTAATTCGGCATAATCTATTAAAGCATAAAACAAATCTTTCTTTTTTAAAGAAAAAGGAGCAAGATAAAACCATCTCGCGTTTAATCTTCTCATTGGAAAATCACTGCTATTATGATCTCCAGAAGCTCCACGATAAACGAAAATACTTCTATCTTTATTGGGGACACTCAAAACAACCGAATAGTTAGTTGGCTTTTCTTTGCTGATAGAAACAAAACGAGTATCAACTTTGTTTTCTTTTAGTTCTTTTATTATCTGATATCCTGCTCCATCATCTCCAATTTTTCCACAGTAAGAAACAAAAAGACCTTGTTTTGAAAGACCAACTGCAACATTAGTTCCTCCTCCACCAGAAGCAAGTTCCATTTTAGTTATATCCATCTTTGATCCAAGAGGAAAACAGATATTATTCCTTTCATCAACCGCAAAACCTTCTTTCATTTCAAAAAAGACATCTTTCGTCCCAGATCCAAATGTAATAACATCAAACATAGTAATAAAAATTTTGAATTTCGAATTTTAAATTTTGAATCAATTTTAAATTACTGTCATTCTGAACGAAGTGTAGCGGAGTGAAGAATCCCATTATCCTTGCAATAACTTGAGATTCTTCGCTCCACTTCGTTCCGCTCAGAATGACAATTTTTTATTTTTTACTTTCTATTTTGTGAATTTTTTTAACAGTATCAACGAAAGAATCAGGATTAACTGAGATATAATCAATTTTGTTTTCAACTAAAAACTCAACAAATCCTGGAATTATTGCTGGTGCTTCACCACAAATACCTACTGTTTTTCCAAATTTGTGAGCTTCAGCAATAAATTTCTCTATTGTCCTTCTTACTGCCTCATTATTTTCATCATACTTCCTTGAAAGAACTGCACTATCTCTATCAACTCCGAGAATAAGTTGTGTTAAATCATTGCTCCCAATTGAAAATCCTTCAAAAACCTCACTAAACTTGTCAACCAAGATAGTATTTGCTGGAATCTCAGCCATAACATAAACCTTTACTTGTTTTAATCCTTCTTTTCTTATCATTTTTTTAACCTTATTCCCTTCTTCAACGCTTCTACAAAACGGAACCATAAGTGAGAT
>JAYEKQ010000027.1:0-2362 GCA_034661095.1 Patescibacteria group bacterium
CATTCTTTGATTACTTCTTGATTCCTCTACTAATAGCTTCTGTTATATTCTTCTCATTCAGAAAACAGATTACTTCTTACATCGAAAGAATAGAAAAAGGATTCTTAAAAGTAAAAGAAGAGTTAATATAAAAAAACTGTTGACAATTAATGTCAACAATTTTCTATTGACAAAAATGTTGAAAAGGTGTATCATATAAATATTAGAAAGGAGGTGAAGTTATGAGATATATGTTAGGTGTTGTTGTTTTGGCTACACTGCTCGCAGGATGCGTGAAACAAATTGTTGTTATCACGCCTCCGGCGATTGGGATGGAGATGGAGCAGAACAAAATGCTCCAAGAAAAACTAAAGATAGAGGAAGAGAAGTCCGCATACTACAAATTCCGTAACGGAAAAAAGGAAAAGTAGACGGCTCTTTCCAAGAAGAAGGGGGAAGCACTACAAGCTTCCCTCCTTTTTATTCTCAAAAAAAAGCATCGGAGGAGCGGAGTGCCCGATGCTTTTTTATTTGACAATTGGGGGTGGTTGGTATAATATGAAGATATGTATGATTTAATAATAATTGGAGGAGGTCCAGCAGGAGTTACTGCTGGCATTTATGGGGTTCGGAAGGGGTTGAAAACACTCGTGATTACTAAGGATTTTATTGGTCAAGCAGGAACGGCTACTATTATTGAAAACTGGCCTGGAGAAAAAAATATATTAGGGATAGAGCTGATGCAAAAGTTTCAAGACCATCTTCGTCACATAAATCCAGAAACAATAGAAGGGGATGTTGTTAAAAAAATAACCAAAGAAGAAGATGGTTCTTTTTTAATAAACACTGTTCAAGAAAAGGAAGTAAAAGGAAAAACAGTGATTATTACAAGTGGAAGAAACCCACGCCCATTAAAGGTTCTTGGAGAAGAAAAGTTTGTTGGAAAAGGAGTTTCTTACTGTACTACCTGTGATGGACCTTTATTTAGAGAAAAAAAAGTGGTTGTTGTTGGAGGAGGAAATAGTGCTTTTGAAAATGCGATTGAGTTAGGAAATTATTGTGAAAAAGTATATCTTCTCTCTTTAAAGAATATTGCTGATCAAGTTCTTCAGAATGAAGCAAAGACTAAAGATAATATTGAGATAGTAGAAGGAGCGGTAATGAAAGAAGTTAAAGGTGAGGAGATGATGGAAGCCGTTATCTATCAAAGTCAAGGGAAAGAGCATATAGTTGAGGTAAGTGGAATGTTTGTTTCAATAGGGTCAGTTCCAGTTACAGAGTTTGTTGGTGATTTGGTTGAATTTACGGAAAGGGGAGAGATAAAAGTAGATCATTTCACAGGAGAAACAAAAACTCATGGTATCTTTTCAGCTGGTGATGTTACTAATGTTCGTGATAAACAAATAATAATAGCTTCTGCTGAAGGAGCAAAAGCCGCTATTTCAGCATATAAATATATAAATAATATATGAAAAAATATACAGTCCCTTATGAAAAGTTATCATATAAAGATCTTTCTCTTGTTGGAGGGAAGAATGCTTCTCTCGGAGAGATGATAAAAAACTTAACAAAAAAAGGAGTTGCTGTTCCTTCAGGGTTTGCGGTAACAACTGAAAGTTACTGGGACTTTTTGAAAGAAAACGGAATTCAAGAAAAAATTGAAGAGATTCTTAAAAACTATGATAGAAAAAGTACAAAAAGCTTAATAGAGACAGGAAAAAGGGCAAGAAAATTAATAATGAAAGCAGAGCTTCCTTCTGATGTTAAAAAAGCGATTACAGAATCTTATCGAGAGATAGGAAAGGGGAAGAATATAAGTGTTGCGGTTCGTTCTTCAGCTGTTTGTGAAGATGCTCCTGATGCTTCCTTTGCTGGGCAGTTTGAAACATTTTTAAATATATTTGGAGAAGAAAATGTTTTAAAAGCTGTTAAAGAGTGTATAGCATCTTCTTTTAATGACAGAGTTATTGCTTATCGTGAAGAAAAAAATGTTCCTCATTTAGAGTTTGCTCTTTCTGTTGGAGTTCAAAGAATGGTTCGTTCTGATCTTTCATCATCAGGAATTATGTTTACTCTTGATACCGAAAGTGGATTCCGTAATGTAGTTCTAATTAATTCTATATTTGGAATAGGGGAGATGATTGTTCAGGGAAGTATTACTCCTGATGAATTTTATGTTTTTAAACCAACTTTAGAAAAAAATTATCCATCTATTATTTGTAAAAATTTAGGAAGAAAAACAAAAAAGTTTGTTTATAAAAAAGGAGGTGGAATTAAAGAAGAGCAGATATCAGAAAAGAAAGCTCTTGAGTTTTCAATTAATGATGAAGAAATATTAACTCTTGCAAGATGGGCAGTAATTATTGAAAAGCACTACGGAAAA
>JAYEKQ010000028.1:0-11556 GCA_034661095.1 Patescibacteria group bacterium
TTTTCTTTTTCTTGCTGGATCTTGTTCAACACTCTCTTTATCTTCTATTTTTTTCTTTTTAATTTTAATTACACTTTCTTTTTCAACAAAAAAACCAAGCTTTTTCTTTAAAGCCCTTTCTTGTTCAAGCAAAAATCTTCTTTCAACTTTTACTTCATAGCTTTCTTTTTTTGCTTTTCTGAGTTTTTTTATCTGAGTTTCTCTTTCCTCTAGATTACCTTTAATCAACTGACGAACTTCTTCTATTTTTTCCTCAGTTTTTTTAACATCTTGAAAATCTACTCTTATGCTCTGCTCATATTCTTCAATACTTTTATTATTTTTCTCCAAATTTGACATATATTTACCCTCCTTATTACTTCATTATAGCAATATAAAAAAATCGTGCAACAATAAAAAAATAAATTGCAAATTCAAAACTATTTTGTCCCCGAGGTCTCACCTCGGGAAAAATTTCGCGTTGTTTCGCGCGCTTCCTTTGGAAACATTTTTGGATTTTATTCACTGTGTCTTACATTTTCTTTTGTATTGAATGTTCCTTCAAATTCATAATAGAACAAGTTTTGTGGATTAACATTTTTCATTGTTATCTCTATCTCCACCATTCTTGATGTAGGATTAGTGAAAGTCATATTAGTTATTTCTACTCCTTCAGTAGTAATTGGAATGGCAGCTCTTCCTCCTCTACTCATCATAATTTTCCCATCAGAAAGTGTAAAAACAGTTGGATCATTATGTGATTGATATATCTCCAAATCAAGTGATCCTCCCGCAGAATTAACTGACTTTGCATTCTGAATCATATTAGTAATAGTATTCATCGCCATCTCTGTATTCCGAGAAACACGATCCATCGCATTTATCTTAGCTCTGACCCTTAAAACATTTAAAGAAATGGAAGTAAGAGAACTTATCAAAAAAACCACAATCCCAATATAAATAAGAAATTCCATCAAAGTAAAACCATCATCTTCTCTATGAGAAGATGCGCGAAACGACGCAAAACTAGAACGCGAAACGACGCAAAACTTGCCAAAGGTTGCACCTTTGTCATTTGCACCTTTGTTATTTCTGTCACCTTTGTCATTCCCGCGAAAGCGGGAATCCAGTTTAGCGTAGTTCCGCGTTTCAGTTTTGCGTTGTTTTGCGCGCTTTCCTTGGAAGCGTTGAATTTTGGTCATTGTGATTTGTTTAGGATTTAGTGCTTATTATCTATTACATATCAGCAAATTCCGAGACCACTCTCCAGTCAATTATTTCTAAATATGGGTGAGCGAAAGTATCTACTTCTATCTGAACTCTTTTTGTATAACCATTCACTGCTCCTGTTGTTTTTATCACTTTTGCCATGTCAGTGCCATCAAGCTCTAAAATATTACAACTATATGCTCCAACAGTAACTATTTCATTTCCGGTATAAGCAAGATCGTTCTTTAACTCATTAAGTGCCACTTCCGCACAACTATTTGCAAGACCCAGTGCTCTTGTTGAAAACTCTCGGTCATCCGCTCTCTCTATCTGTTCAGTTGCAGAAAAAAACATTCCAATAAAAAGAACCACAATAAAAGCATTTATGATAATCACTGAAGTAAGAGCGACAAACCCATCATCTTCTCTATGAGAAGATGCGCGAAACGACGCAAAACTAGAACGCGAAACGACGCAAAACTTGCCAAAGGTTGCACCTTTGTCATTTGCACCTTTGTCATTTCTGTCACCTTTGTCATTCCCGCGAAAGCGGGAATCCAGTTTAGCGTAGTTCCGCGTTTCAGTTTTGCGTTGTTTTGCACGCTTCCTTTGGAAGCGTTGAATTTTAGTCATTGTGATTTGTTTTTTACCAGCTTCCTACAATTATCTCTTCTTCTCCTTCAGCACACATTGCTTTTACTCCGAAGGTTTCTATTGATGCATTCTTTTTAACAAAATATCCAGTGTTATAAGCACAACTACTGCTTGGGTCTTCTGGGAGAGAAACAATATAATCAGGAACAAGAGCTCCCGTGCAATCATAAATATCTCCTTCTATGGTTCCAACACAAGCTGGAAGATTTCCTTCTCTTGATTTATAACTTCTTAAAACAGAATATAAATTGTTTACATTTATCTTTCGCTGATCATCCCTAGCTTTCTGTAATCTATCACTAGGATTAATAGCAATAAAAACAACAGAAGCTAAAATAACAATAATCCCAATAACAACAAGAAGTTCCACTAAAGTAAACCCGTCATCTCTTCGAGATGCGCCAAACAACGCAAAACTAGAACGCGAAACGACGCAAAACTTGCCAAAGGTTGCACCTTTGTCATTTGCACCTTTGTTATTTCTGTCACCTTTGTCATTCCCGCGAAAGCGGGAATCCAGTTTAGCGTGGTTTCGCGTTTCAGTTTTGCGTTGTTTTGCGCGCTTCCTTTGGAAGCGTTGGATTTTAGTCATTGTGATTTGTTTAGGATTTAGTTGCCAAAGGTTACACCTTTGTCATTTATTACACCTCCTCTTCTCCTACTATTACTTCAACATCTTCCCATCCTGTAAGATGTTCTATAAAATAAACTGATTCTTCTCTATCTCTCACTGTCCAAGAAACTGTTGATTCTACTACGCAGTACTCATCAACCTCAAAGCAATTTATATTAACTGTTGCATCATAACTTTTTCCGCCAAGAGTTACTACTTCTATAACTTCTCCTTCTACTAAACTATCAAGGCCATCTTCATTTTTGTCTTCTCTCACTTCTTCTAACTTCTCACGAGCAAGAAGTGTTGCTTGCAACTTACTTGTACTATAATCGCTAGCCGACTGTGCTCCAATAATAAGATGAGCCACTGAAGCAATTGCAACAACAAAAACAGCAATAGCAAGAATAATCTCAAGCAAGCTAACCCCATCATCTCTTCGAGATGCGCGAAACAACACGAAACTAGAACGCGAAACAACGCGAAACTTGCCAAAGGTTACACCTTTGTCATTTTTGCTTGCTTTGAAAATGTTGAAAGCATTATTTTGCTCTTGTTGTATCATAAACACGACGAACTATTTGAACACCATCTGACTTTCCAAAATTAATAAGGTAACCAAGTTTATAATCTGACGATTTTAAATAATGCCAAAATTGTTGAACATCATTTTTTGTAATCTCTAATTTACATTTTAATTCAATAAATATAGCATCATTTACTACTATATCAGGAATATAAGCTCCTACTTTTTTACCATTATAATAAACTGGAATATTTTTTTCTCGTTCAACTTTTAAACCATTTGCTTCTAAATAAAAAGTATAAGCCTTTTGATATACTATCTCTTTATGTTTATTGCGTAATTTTTTGTAAACATCATACGCTCCACCTTGAATAATATATGACTCCTTCTTATACAATAACATACAATTAAATTTAGCGTAATTAATTTCGCGTTGTTTTGCGTTTCAGTTTTGCGTTGTTTCGCGCGCACGCTAGTGCGTTTCTATTTTTCCTCCTGAGTTTATGTCTATTATTTTCTGCTCTCCTTTGTATTTTACTATTATATCCCCATCTGTTCTTGATATTTCAAAACTTAAAATGCTTCCTTGCGCTTTTCTTTCTGTGCTTTCTGCCATTGCCCGGAAGTAGTATGTTTTCCCTTGTTCTGGAGTATTAATTACTATCTCTGATGAAAAAGCTCCAGTGTTGGCCATTGTTTGAAGAGTATCTCCATCTAACACTAACGCATCACTATCATCACTCCACTCAAACCAAACATTTACTTCAGACACCGCTCCCATTCCGAGAAGCATTCCGTTTAAAATAATTGTCGCAAAATCATCTTCTTTGTTGTATATTACCACCGCTGGATCAGTTCTTGCAAAAAGCATTAGTTGTGTTACATAAACCTTGTAGTCACTACTTGCGCAAACTCCATCATCAGCACAATTAAAGCTTATCCATCCGGCAGTTTCATCTCCCCAAGCATAACCACTAAAGTCAGGAGAAACAAACTCTACTCCATACTCTGTTAGGTCAACTGCTGTTCCAGAGAGTGAGATCCACTCATCACTACCAAGCACTTTTGCCCATCCAGAAGCTTCAGTTCCTTCAACTCTTGCTTCACATGGTGCTGTTGGACAACCAACCAAGTCATCTCCCTCAAAACTTATCCAACCAACACTATCTGACCAAGCATATTCAGAAAGTAAATTTGTTTCATAGCTAAAGTTAACTCCGTAATCCACCCCTTCACCAATATTATACTCGTTCAAACAAGAAAAGCTTATCCATCCGATGTTATCAGACCAAGCATATCCCCTAATATTATTATAGTTACAAGTAAGAAGGGAAAATGTTTTTGTCAGTCCGTAAACTTTACCTGAGTCATCTTCTCCTGCAGCTCGGAAGTAGTAAACTTCACCAGATACTGGGCTGTTTATTGTTATCTCTGCAGAAAACTCTCCTTCCTCAGTTAATGTCTGAATAGTGCTAACATCTTGTGTTATCGTTCCCTCTGTTTCTCCCCACTCAAACCAAACCTCAACATCAGAAGAAACTCCCAATCCAGTTAACCTTCCTTGCAGTTCAATTGTTGCTATATCAGTACCCTCATCATAAGAAACAAACGCTGAATCAGTTTTTATATTTATCTGAGTAGTTGTCACTTCAACTTTATAATTACTGCTTGCGCAAACTCCATCATCAGCACAATTAAAGCTTACCCATCCGACAGTTTCATCTCCCCAAGCATAACCACTAAAATCAGGGTAAGTAAGTTCCACTCCATACTCCGTTAGGTCAACTGCTGTTCCAGAGAGTGAAATCCACTCATCTTCACTAACTACTTTTGCCCATCCGGAAGCAGACCCACTTGAAATTTTTGCTTCACAAACACCACTCGGGCAACCAGCAAGATCGGCTGAATCAAAACTTATCCAACCAACACTATCAGACCACGCCTGACCAGTTAAAATTCCCGTACTTTTATTAAGATTAACTCCGTAATCAACTCCTGCTCCAACTTCATACTCGTTCAAACAAGAGAAGCTTATCCACCCAATATTATCAGACCAAGCCCATCCCTGAACATTAGTAGCAGAACAACCAACTGCTAACGCTCCATTAGAGGGATATATCAAAAAAGCAAACAGAAAAAGAAAAGCAAAAACAACCCTCTTTTTCTTCAGAAAATACGAAATTAGAAGATCCAAAGACATTAATTCATTTTATAATGCAAAAAATAAAAAAGCAACACTTCCAAAGAAAGTGCGCGAAACAACGCAAAACTGGATTCCCGCTTTCGCGGGAATGACAGAGTGGTATCATTTATACATCCCCTGTCATTCCCAGCTTGACTGGGAATCCAGTTTTGAGCATTTGAATTTTGGTCATTGGTGCTTATTTGGAAATTAAAAAATTGAAAATTAAATAGTACGATATTTCCCTCTCTCTTTCTTCACAACTCCCTTTAAGCAAAGAATAGAAAGCGTTGTGTTTATCTGCGAAATATTCATCTTTGTTATTTTACAAATACTGTTCGCATCCATTGCTTCGCTTTTCAAAACATTAAAAACTTTCTTCTCATCTTTTGAAAGTCCTTCCACCTTTTTTACACTTCTCTTTTCTGCGCTTTTATTGAAAAAAGAAAGAACATCTTCTACTGAAAGAACACTTTCCGCCAATCCTTCTTTTATAATTCTGTTTGTCCCTTCTGATGTAGAACTAAAGATAGAACCAGGAATAGCAAAAAGTTTTCTTTTGTATTTTGTTGCTAAGTTTACTGAGATAAGAGTTCCACTTTTTTCTTCCGCTTCAACAACAAGCACTGCTTTTGAAAGTCCAACCACAATCCTATTTCTTCTCGGATAAGTCCACTTGCTGGGAGGATATCCGTCATCAAATTCAGAAAGAATAAGTCCTTTCTTTTTTATCTCTTTGTAAAGATCTTTCTGATAAGCAGGATGAACAACATCAACTCCACACGGCATAACAGCAATTGTTTTTCCACCGACACTTAAAGCGATGCGGTGTGCTGTTGCATCAACACCATACATAAATCCAGAAACAATAGTCACTCCCTCTCTAGCAATCCTTGAAACAACTTCTTCAACAATTCTTTTTCCATAGCTAGTTATCCTTCTTGAACCAACCACCGCCAAAGTATCACCAAAAATACTCTCATCAAGCTCTCCTCTATAATTCAAAAAAGAAGGAGCATCCTCAACCCCTTTCAAAATCCCTGGATATTTTTCATCATCAATTTTTAACATTTATATTAAAATCATTAATTAAGGAGCTTAGCTCCTTAATCTATACTTCTTAAATTAATATACTTTTATTATTGTGAGATATCTTCATAGTGTGTTGTTCTCTCTACTCCTCCTTCATTATTCAAAACAACACAAATTAAATCTATTCTATATTGTCCTTTGTAATTTTTTATTTGAGCATATCCTACTGCTCCTCTTTTTAATCTTTTTATCTTATCTTTTTTAATTGTTTCTTCTGGGCTACCAAATCTTTCACCAGTTTTTGTTCTCACCTCCACAAAAACAAGCTCATCATTTTTACTAGCAACAACATCCATTTCTACATACTTTGTTTTATAATTCCTTTCTAAAATCTGAAAACCGTTCTCCTGCAAATACTCACAAGCAACATCTTCCCCCCTTATTCCCACATATTGTTTGTTGTACATATCTCGTTTTGAATTTAGGATTTAGAATTTATTATTGTGGGCGATACTGCAACGCTTCCGCAATATGCTCCGTTTTTATCTCCTTGCTCTCATCAAGGTCGGCAATTGTTCGCGCAACTTTTATTACTTTAAAATATGCTCTCGCTGATAAGTGAAACTCCAATGAAGCATTAACTAAAACATCTTCTGCTTCTTTAGATAAAAAAGCATACTTTTCTATCTGCTTATTCTTCATCTCAGAGTTTGTAAAAACATCTTCTTCTTTAAATCTTTCTTTCTGTAACTCTCTTGCTTTTTTGACCCTCTTTCTTGTCTCTTGTGACTTCTCATTATTTGCTTTCTTCTTTTCTTCCGCAGTTAATTTTTTTGTTTCTACATCGGGAACTTCTATATGAATATCAACTCTATCAAGGATCGGTCCAGAAACCCTCTTCCTATACTTCTCAACTTCTCTTTCCGTGCAACTACACTGCTTCTTCTCGCTATTAAGATATCCACAAGGACAAGGATTAGCAGCCGCAATAAACATATATCGTGCAGGATAAACAACACTCTCAACGCTTCTTGAAATGTTTACATATCCGTTCTCCATCGGTTGTCTCAACGCTTCTAATGCTGACCTTTGAAACTCATTCAACTCATCCAAGAACAACACTCCGCGGTGAGCAAGTGTCACTTCTCCAGGGCGAGGACGAACTCCTCCTCCGGTAAGTCCAATTGAAGATATAGTGTGATGAGGAGCGCGAAAAGGGCGAGTTTGAATGAGCGAACTTCCAGGAGGCAGATTTCCAGAAACAGAGTATATCTTTGTTACTTCAATAGCCTCTTCTTCGTTTAGTTTTGGAAGAATTCCTGAAAAAGCCCTTGCAAGCATTGTTTTTCCACTTCCGGGACCACCGATCATAAACAGATTATGCCCTCCCGCCGCCGCTATCTCTAACGCTCTTTTTGCTTCTTCCTGCCCTAAAACTTCCTCCATATCAAACTCACAAAAGAAATCTTCCTTCTGCTTCTTATATTTCGCTTTTTCTGGTTGCTCTCTTCCACTTAAAAATGCTGTTAACTGCGAAAGATCTTCCACTGGATAAACATTTACTCCTTCCACTACCGCCGCTTCATTAGCCGAAGGCAGAGGAAGAAATATGTTTTTGTATCCGTTTTCTTTTGCAAAAAGAGCAAGCGGAAGCGCTCCTTTTGTGTGTCTCAACTCTCCGTTCAAAGAAAGCTCTCCAAAGAACAAACTTTTTTCAGGAATAACTAAATTTAAAACCGAAGCAATAATTCCAGTGGCTATCGGAAGATCATAGCAAGAACCATCTTTTGGAACATCCGCCGGAGCAAGATTAACAATTATTCTCCTCCTTGGAAACTCTATTTTTGAGTTATTTATTCCCGCCCGAACTCGCTCCCGACTCTCATCAACAACCTTCGCTGGAAGCCCAACAATATCAAAATTAGGAAGCCCCCTCTTCATCACATTAACTTCCACATCAACCCCAATAGACTGCAATCCCGAATGAGCCACCGAAGGTATTTTAATAAACATAATACAATTTAATCAATTATTTATAATTTCACCACCGTCATTCTGAACAAAGCGTAGCGGAGTGAAGAATCCCATTATCCTTGCAGAGACCATGAGATTCTTCGCTTCGCTCAGAATGACAGTGGGGTGTCATTCCCAGCTTGACTGGGAATCCAGTTTTGAATTTGTTCCCCGAGGTGTTCCCCGAGGTCTCACCTCGGGGAATGGTTTTTGCAAAGATGATGGGATTCTTCACTCCGTTCAGAATAACGGGAGAGATATTTTATACTTTCCTCGCCAAAGTAAATCCCCACACCTCTTTAACCCCACCTTTCTTCAACACCCTACAACACTCTCTCATTGTCGCTCCACTAGTCCAAACATCATCAACAAGAACAACTCTTGAAGGAATATCAACTCCATCTTTAACTTTAAAAATCCCTTTAACATTTTCTTTTCTCTCTTCTCTGTTAAGACTTGTCTGTGAAACATTCTTCTTTCTCTTTTCCAAAAGATCAACTACTTCTTCTTTTGTTTTCTCCCCTAAATCTTTTGCTATTACTTCACTCTGATTAAATCCTTTCACACTTGCTCGCGACTTATAAGCAGGAACAAAAGTAATAACAGTATCTTCTTGATAAAGAAAGTTAAGAAAAGAAGACATTCTGTTTTTATTATCACCAAGACGAACAAAAAAACGATCCATAAGATCATTCAAAATTTCGGCAATATAGTAATCATATTTTGCTTGATGAATTCCTTTTCTTGCCACCCCTTCATAATCCCAAAGATTAACCAATCCTTCTGGAAGCCCTCTTTTTTTACACTTCAGATGCCTCTCTCCAAAATAGCTACCCTTTTCACAACTCGGACAAATAAAACTCGCCTCCGACAAAAAAAGAGAGCAATCACTACAAATAAACTCCCCCTCACTGCCACACCCCACACAAAACTTAGGAAAAAACAAATCAAGAAAAAAATCTTTCACCTTACTTATTTTTTTATCCTTTACAAACATTATAATTTTACCTATCTTTTATTCAAAGTATATACAACAGCCATCTTTTGTCAAATAAAAAAGTGACAAAGGTTGCACCTTTGTCACTTTTTTTATAATTCCCTGTGTCATTCTGAGCGGAACGAAGTGGAGTGAAGAATCTCATAGTTTTTGCAAGGATGATGGGATTCTTCAGTCGCTTCGCTCTTTCAGAATGACGGTAATATCTAAGATGTCACCTATGGAAATTATTACAACTAAACTCCAATTTTCCAAACTCCTCCTTCTATAAAAGCTTCAATTGTTTGTCTTTTTGCTTTATTGATTAAGTTAGAATGACTTAATTCTTTTCTTTTTGCATACTTATTTAAAGTAATAATCTCTTTCCGTTCCAGATAAGCTAAACGCTTGAAATAGCTATTAACTAATGCTCTTCCTACAATTTCCTCCATAATATTTGTTTTGGATTGCTTATCAAACTCATTAAAAGCATTATAATACAACCGCCTGTCAATAAATTTAATATTAATCGGAACAAAATTTTCTCTAATCAATAAATAGTTATTAATAACCCGACCAATTCGACCATTTCCGTCAACAAAAGGATGAATATGTTCAAAATTTAAATGTAAATACGCAATTTTTTTTACAATATTTTCATTTGGATTTGCTTGATATTCAAAAAAAGACTTTTCAAGCGCAACTTCAACTTTTGTCGGATCAAGTGCAATGTGCTTACCTACTCGCACCCATTCATTTTTATTGCGAAATCTACCTGCAATATCATCACAAATATTTGATAAAAGCATTTTGTGCAAAAGTAAAATCATTGAAAAGTCTAATTCTTCCTTCTTGGCTTTTTTATTAATATATTCAACTACTCTAGCCAAATTCTTTGTTTCAAACAATTCTCGCTCAGAAATATAACGATCCAAGTCAATTTGTAAAAGTATTTTTTCAGTCTCCTCTAAGGATAAAGTGCTGTTTTCAATCGCATTTGAATTATAAACTTGTTCGGTAACCTCACTTTCATTAATAATTTTCAATAAAGCTTCATTTTTTAAAGCCAAGGGAAAATAACGCTTTCTTAATTCATTAATTTTTTTAATTTTGGGCATATACTTAATTTTGTTACATAGAACCTATCACCATATAATAAAACACTATGACATTTTAACGATTTTGTCAAGCAAAACCGTTAAAAACTTTAAAAAAATATAGTTTTTAACGATTTTTAATATTCTTTTCGTACCTTATCTCTTTAGGTCGGACCTTTCCCCAAGGTCCGACCTAAGGAAAAGGTCGGACCTTGGAAACCTTGGAAATTTATTCTAAGGTTAAGGATTTTGTTTTTAATAGGCTGTTTTTTGCTTTTTCTGAATCAATAATTCGTTCTTCAATAAATTGCTTTATTCCTTCTTCTCCACCAAAGTTATCCATTAAAAAGTCCCTGTTTGTTACTGACGGAAAGTTTTTTATTCCAATACAATCCAAGTAGTTTGACCACTTATATGAGTTCATATGGTTAATTGCTCTTTTAATATTTTTTATGCCGTCTTCTCTCCAATTCTTTTCTAAAAGATCTAATGCGTTAGTGAAAACATACCAAACAAGATAAATAAACTGTTCATCAGTTTCAGCATGAACGGCTTTAAATTTCCCTTGAAATATAGAGCCCATTCCCTTCCTTTCGTATTTGTAATTAAAATAAGGAACATAAGCATTGCCAAGTTTCTTCATAAAAAGAGAGATTCCACCATCAGCTAACTGCCGAACAATTAAGTGATAATGGTTTGGCATAAGTGTAAATGCCAAAAGTTCTATCAGTGGTTCTCTTTCATAGGTCCGACCTTGGGAGTTTAAGGAATTTTTAGTTTGATTTCTCCTTATTCTTTCCTTTATGCGTTCTTGCATTACTACGGCGTTTTCATCATTGCATTCGTAAAGAGAAGAGATAAATCTAAAATAATCAGAGCGATCCACATAAATATCTCTTTTCTCAACTCCTCTATTATAAACATGATAAATTTCTCCAGTTTCAAATTTTATATTATTTGGCATAAATTAAGTTTCCCAAGGTCCGACCTTTTCCTTAGGTCCGACCTAAGGAAAAGGTCGGACCTTGGGAAGTTATATGTTTAAGTATATATGGTGATTATTTTTTGTCAAATAAAAAAAGTGGGCACTTTTATTGTGTCCACTCTTTTCGTTAGGTTTTGTTGGGTTTCGTTAGGTCCGACCTAATGTTTCGTTAGGTCCGACCTAATGGAAGGGATTAATGATGGGGGGTGGGGTTCTGGATTCCCAGTCAAGCTGGGAATGACAGGTGGGTGGTGGGAATGACAGGTGGGTGGTGAGAATGACGGCTTCTT
>JAYEKQ010000029.1:0-2237 GCA_034661095.1 Patescibacteria group bacterium
AAGTGAAAAGGTCGTTGAGTTAAAAATTAAATTAGTAATATAATAATAAAAATTGAAATATGAATAGAAAAATAATTGCAGTGTTGGCTTTTGCTTTAATTGCTGGAGGAGCATACTTTTATATAAATAACAGTAGTGGAACTCCAGAAGAAGAAGTTGTAAAAGCTTGGCAAAATATGGCAGAAGTTGAGTCATTAACAATGGATGTTGATATTCTTCTTGGTTTTGTAGAATCAGAGACAGGAGAAAGATTTGATATATCTGCTACCATATCTTCTGATATAGATAACACAAATGAAAAAGCAAAAATGGTTATTAACTCTGATTTAGAAATTCAAGGAATGACAATGGATTTGGGAGGAAAAGTTGTGTTTGTTGAAGATAATCTTTATGGAAAGATCAATACATTTCCCACAGCTCTTCTCTATGAGTTTGGACTTGATAAGATTGCAAGCGAGGTTATGGGGAAAGATGTACTTTTGTTAGAAAATGTTTCTGAAAGTATTAAAGAAATAGCAAAAACTGAAGTTTCTGAAGAAAGAAGTATAGAAATAATGAATGAAGTTTCAACAAAAGCTTTTGACGAGGGGGTTGTTACAATAACCGAAGCAGGAGAAGAAAAAGTTAACGGAGAAAACGCAACAAAATATGAAATAAAGGTTGATTATGAGAAATTACCTGATTTCTTAATGGAATTAACAGAAGATTACAAAGATGGTTTTGCTACTGAAGAAGAAAGGATGACAGTTGTTGCTGAAATTGAAGATTTTAAAGAAGAGTTTAATAACTTTACTGAAGAAGATAAAAAAATGTTAGAGGCGCTCAAGATGAATATTTATTCTGGCGGAGAATACATTGTTAGATTTGAAGTACTTGTTGATGTTGAAGAACAGGAAACAACAATGGAACTTGTTTTCACTTTTGGAAACTTTAACGAAGAGTTTGAAATAAACGCTCCAGAAGATTACATTAAACTAGAAGATATCATTAATCAGTATATGATGAATTTATTTACGATGGATGAAGAAGGTGTCTATCCTGAAGATATGTATTTTGAAGGAGAAGAGTTAACAGATGAAGAAGTTGAATAGATAGTAAAAAATGAAGCACAGATTACAAAAAAGAGAGGTTAAAACAACCTCTCTTTTTTTTAGGATTATTTTATGTTAGAATAATAAAATTATGAAGAAAAAAACAAAACAAAAAATAAGATTAGCTTTTATTTTTATTGCAGTTGCTGCTCTTGCTATTTCGGGAATTGCACCTATTTTTATTTAATAAATAACAAGCATTAACTTATGGTATCTTTTTAAAGATACTTTTAGTTTGTGTTTTTGAAATGAAAAACAAATTTTACTTTTGTGAACTTCACTGTCACACTTCAGTTTCTCTAGATTCGCCAGCAAAAATTGAAAATATTATTGCTGTTGCAAAAGAAAGAGGAGTTGATGTTATTGCAGTAACTGATCACGATAAAGTCTATAAGGGTCCATCTTTAATTGATGGAGTTTATATTATTCCTGGAAGTGAGATAACAACAAAAGAAGGCGAGCATCTTTTAGGATATTTTCTTAATAGGGATATTAAAAAAGGACTTCCTTTTAAGGAAGTTGTTTTAAAAATTCGTGAGCAAGGAGGATTTGTTTCTTGGGCTCATCCGATGAGGAGAGGACAGTTTTTAAAAAAAGAAAACAGAGATAAAATTTTTCTTGTGGACTGTATTGAATCAGGAAATGCAATGGACTTGGAAGTGGACAGAGGAAAAATAACAGAAGTTTGTGATAAATTTTCTTTAATAAAAACAGCAGGATCTGATTCTCACATTGAAGGACAGGTAGGAACAGGGGTAGTTAAAGTTTCTGAAATTCCTACTAAAGAAAACTTCTTAGAAGTTCTCAAAGAAGGAGAAGTTATAGTGAGAGACGAGATCTCTTGGCTTAGAAACATAAACAAAAGGACAGGAAGACTAATGATTTTTGCAAGCAAGTTAATAAGAAAAACTAAATTAACTCTCCTTCAAAACATTTTTAACAAAGTTATAATTGGTGGATGCTTATACCTTTTTAACATTAAATTAAAAAGAATTAAATTTAATTATCATCAAGATGAGTAGTAAACAAAAGATAAAACAAAAAATAAAAAAATATCTTGATGTTCCTAAAAAGGCACGAATTGGTGACGAAAACAAAGACATAGAGTTGAAGTTGGGAAATTTTTTAATTGAAGAGGGGTATATA
>JAYEKQ010000030.1:0-11026 GCA_034661095.1 Patescibacteria group bacterium
ATCCGTATCCAAAAAAAGGTTTTTACTCTGAGGGAATAAAGCTTTCTTGTCCTGAACATGAAAATCACTCATTAAGTTATGAAGATGTGGATATTATTGAAGAAATAAATCCAACAGAACTAAAATGGTATTTTGAATTACTTGAGTTTCTTTATAATGGTTGTAATGACATAACATCAACTTTATATAATCCAATTGATGCTAATTGTTATGACATAGATTCAGTTATTTCAACAATAGAATCAAAGTGTTCAAACGCTTGGAATTGCCCAGAAAGTGGCTCCTGTAGTTGCGGAGAGGTTGATTGTACTATTTGTGAAAATCTTTATTGCTATTGTGGAGGAACAGATTGTAGTAGTTGTACTATAAAAGATGCTCAAGCAGACGCGTGCGCTATTTTGTTTTTAGAAGCAGGAGAAGATATTCCTGATGAGTGTATTCCTTCCATAGATTATCCAACTTGGCCTGTAGATATGTTACCAGTTATGGAAAATAAATGTTTAGAGATATTAGAAGAAGAAAAAACTAAAGATATTGAAGACCAAGATGATATGCCTTATGAATGCGCTCTTGTTGCTATTTGGAAAAATGATGTAGAAATTTATTCTGATGACTATTCAGAAAGCGTTGGAGGAGGCACTGTTACTCTTGATGAAGGAAAAATAGGAGTTCTTCCAGATAGTTTTATTGGGTGTAATCCTCCAGAAATACCTTCTTTTCCCAAAATTCCTCTTTCCGATCTTAATAAAGAGTTTTCAGACATCATAACACCTGATTTTAATTTTTGTCCACTTATTCAAGTAAAACTTCCCGATGTGACAATAGAAGACTTAGAATTTCCAGACATAGAACTTTGTAATTTACAAGACTGTCAGGATCTTTTAGATTATTTCCCAAAATTTATAGATGATTTACCAGCATTAGGTAGGTTTTCTTTAGAAATTCCAACGATAGAGATAGATCCAATAGAGATAGATATGATTGGTGATATAGAGATATCTCCATGGGAAGATAGGTCTTTAGAATTTCATATGCCACAGATGCCCAATTTAAATCCTATTTCTCTCTCTGAATTTATATATGAAATTCCAGAAATAGAGATACCAAAGCCAGAATTAACATTTTCTTTTGAGGAATTAGACGCTGATTGGCTATCTATTGCTATTGGATGGATTTTAAATAAGATTATGGCTGATCTTCCATCAGGGTGTATTACTTTTGAAGTTACGATAGGATGCCTTAGTATTATCTTTGAAGATTATCATATTTCTTGGGCTGATTTTCCTGAAATACCAGAAATACCTGCCTGTGTGACGGCACAAGAATTTTGTCGTGATTCAAAAGAAAAATTAGAAGAAGTGATAGAAGTAACAAATGATATTGTTGATGGCATACAAAGCACAATTCAGGATGTTCTTCAAATTCCAGGTGATGCAATTAATGACATCACAAATTTAGTGAATGAAAAAGTTCAAGAGAAAGAAGATGAGATAAACGATATAATTGAAGGACTAATAGAGGATGGAGAAGAACTGATTGAAATTGTTGATATTGATGACATAGAGATAGACATTTCTTTAACTGATATTATTGATGAAATACCAGAAGAAATAACAATTCCTTGGGAGGACTTGGGAATTGATCCAAAAATTATCCTTCTTGATCCTATAGAAATTGAAATATTACCAATTCCTTTGTCAGATATGAATGTTGAAGTTGAGTTAGTAATACATATTCCTTTTGTACAAGTAATGGAACCATTCAGTGCTGGTCTTGGAGGATCAGTATGTGAAAGTGATACAGATAGCTTGTTTGTTTTTCAAGATTTCTTTGATGAAGAGTTTGATACTAAGCTTGAATTACAAGTAGAAGATATAATTAACATAATAAAGAATTAGTTTAAATGAAAAAAATACTGTTTTTAATTTTCTTTGTTGCTCTTCTTGTTTCTCCACTACTTGCTTTTGGAGATGACCCTTATGATCCAAATTTAGAAATAGAGTATCCATGGCTGGAAGATGCTGATGATGAAACTGAACAAGTGGGTATTTATATTGCTTTTCTCTTTGAATTTGGAGTGATGATTGTTGGATTGATTCTTTTTGGAACTCTTGTTTATAGTGGTTTTATCTTTATGATATCGGCGGGAAATCCAGAAAAAAGATCAGAAGCAATAAGAAAAATACTATCAGCATTTTTAGGAGCAATCCTTCTTCTTGGTTTTTATGTTTTAATAAATGAAATAAACCCTGCCCTTCTTCAGGTTTCATTAGAAGAACCAGAAGGAATAGAATACCCTCCATTACCAGCAGGGCCTTATATTTGTAACTTTGAGTTTTCAGGACTTGATGCTATTCTTTCAGATTATGAAAGTGCTGATACAAGGAATAATGCTATACAACAATTTTATGAAACCTTAAAAGCACAAGACAGTGATAAATATTGTATGGAGATAAAAACTCCAAAAAATACTAATTTTGGATATTTAGAAGGAGGTAGCGGTAATTATTTTATTATTCCAAAGTTAGACGGAGAGAATGCTACTTATAATCACGGAATTATTCTTTTTGCTGAGAAGGATGGATTAAAAAGTGCAAAAACAAGCGGAGATGGTATTCGTTGTGTTGTTTCTGTTGGAGAAGTTACTGGAGGCGAGATAGATACGGACATAAAATCAGTAGCGCCAATAAAATTAGATTCTGAAGGAGAAGGTCAAGTTATTTTTTATGAAGGGTATAATTTTAATGCCGAAGATGATCCTAAAAACACTGAATATACAGGAGAAGCTTTAGCGCAAAGAACGCGTTTGTTGAGTTTAGGATCAACAGAATTAGAAATAACAAAATCAATGCTGGAAGATGATTTTACTTGTGATATGATGAGCGGTTTTTGGAGCTCTGATAAATATCATTGCGGAGTAAGATCATTTAAGATTGGAGAATCTGCTCCTATTTTTGCTGTCTTTAAAACAGAGGATGGTTCTTATGAACGATGTAATATAACCAATACTAATCGTGGAGATTTATCATCTCTTCTTCCGGGGTCAATTATAACAGGAAACGATGATCTTAAAGGGCTCACACAGGTTTTCAAATTTAATGAAGTCCATTTAATAAAAGGATATTTAATGGATGCAGAAAAATGATTAAAAAAAGATTTAAAAATATTTTTTTAAGTTTTAAAAAAACAAAAACACTTCTTCTTGCTTCGGTTTTTGCTTTGTTTATTCCTTTTTTTGTGAATGCAAATTTTGTTTATGATGGGATGATAAAAATCGTGATTACTCTTTTTAAAATTCCTTACTATTTAACAGTATATCCAGCGATGTGGATGGCTGATCTTTTAGGGTTTGTAATGAGTTCCGATTTTATTATCTTTTCATATACTGGGGTAGATAATCCTGCTATTACCGCTGGTCTTCCGATAACACAGGGAATATCAAACATAATCTTAATATTAGTTTTGTTGGTCGTTATTGTTGGAATAATTCTTGAAATCAACGAGTACGGCTCAAAAAAGATGTTTGTTAAGTTGTTAGTAGTAGCTCTTTTAATAAATTTTGCTCCACTACTCGTTGGCTTGATTGTTGATCTAAGCAATGTTCTTATGAATTATTTTGTTGCGGGGATTGGAGATGAGATAAGTTCAATAAAAAGCATTATTGCTGGCGATGGAGGAAAACTAATATTAGAGGAGATGGATAAAGAAGGGCCTATAGGAATAACAGAAAAATTACTAGTACCGGTAGCACTTCTTATTACGCAGGCATTTGTTAACATTATAATGATTTTTGTTCTTTTCTTATATGTTCTTTTGTATATATGTCGCTATATTGCAATATGGATTATTGTAATTCTTTCTCCAATCGCATTTGTTTGTATGATTCATCCAACCACACAAAAATTATGGAAAGATTGGTTTAAACAGTTAATACAATGGTCATTTGTTGGAGCGACGGGAGCATTCTTTCTCTACTTAACATTAAAAATAAATTCTGGAATAACAGCAGCATACAGCGGAACAGGGATTCCAATAGAAGGAGAATCATTTATCTCAGATGTTTTCAGTTCCATACTTCCACTTGTAATGGTGGCTATATTTGCAGTAATGGGATATGTATTGGCAATAAAAACATCAGCAATAGGAACTGATAAAGTAATAAATTTTGGACAATCAACAAGAAAGAGAGCGTTAAAGTGGGGTGCTGCTGGAGCTGTTGGAGCAGTAAGAAGCAATCTTGTAAAAGGAGCGAGAGCTGATTTTTCTGAGTGGAATGCGAATCGATTGCAGGATAGAGCAGATAATGAAAATGATCCTCAAAAAGCAGAGGTCTTTAGAAGAAATTCAGAAATAAAAAGGGCTAAATCTGAAAGAATTAAAGAAGAGATTGGCATAAAAGAAGCAGGTAAAATAAAAAAATGGGGATCAAAAAGACAAGAAGAAGAGCTTCTTAAACAGTTAAGTCAACCATCATCTAATAGAAATCCTCACAGAATTAGAGCGCTAGAGGAAGCAACCAATATGAGAAAGAAAAAACCTGAATTATCAAGAAGAATTGAAGAATCACTTAATCCGCAAAGGGTTCAAGATCTTGTAGCGCAACACGGAGAAGATGGTGCTACTCGTGAATTAACGGTAGAGTCAGTTAGAAAAATAAACCCTAAAGCATTTTTAGAGAATATTGATGCTAAATCACTAAATAATATTGATATATTTTATGGAATGGATATGAGAAAGGTGAATGAAATAGGAGAAAAAGGTAGCAGTGAACAAAAAGATGCATTAAGAAATCTTACTGATCAGAATGCAGGTGATATTACTACAAGAATAAATCACCTAAGAAGAGCTGGTGCTACTAACGAAGAAAAAAGAGAAGCAGATGGAATAGAAGATGCCTGGCTTGAGATTCAAAATAGTCCAAACTATTAAATTTTATGAAAAAGAATAAAACAGAGAATAAAATAAAAATCTTTCCAGATAATAGTGGTTTAATGATTTATGATTTGGTTTGTAAGTATGGAATGGAAGAAATTCAAAAAAGAATATTGGAAGAAATGAAAAATATAAAAGATAATGAAGAGTTACAAAAGAAAGCAAAAAGAATTCCTGGAAGGATAATTGCTGAAATTCTCAAAAAATCAGTAGATAACGAGTGGTCTTTAAGTGATATATCACTAAAAATAAAAGAAGAACTACCTCTGCACCCAAATTTATCAGAAAAATTAGCAGGAGAATTATCAGAAAAATTTTTAAAAGACAAAGAAAACAAGATTGATTATTATAGAGAGCCAATAGAATAGACAACAAAAGAAAAGACCTGTGTAGTGACACAGATCTTTTTGATTTAGAAAGATAGACCCCTTTTCTTTTTTGAGCAATTATTTTTATTGTCATTCTGAACGAAGTGAAGAATCTCTTTATCTTTTTCAATACAGCGGGATTCTTCGGCTATCGCCTCAGAATAACAATAAGATGCTTGTTGACACTTGGTGTCAACAAGCATAAATATTCTTTGAATACAAAAAAGTGGACATTCTTAATGTGTCCACTTTTTGTGGTACAAATCAGTGCAACTTGTGTCAATAAAAAATGCCATAGGTGTCACCTATGGCATTTTTTTATGAGTTAGTTTTTGTATTTTTCTAACTCTTTCTTTAACTATTTGATTTCTCCTCTCTGTCATTCTGAACGAAGTGAAGAATCCCATTGTTTTTGCAGAAACCATGAGATTCTTCACTCCGCTACGCTTCGTTCAGAATGACAGAAAGTATTAAGG
Organism: Patescibacteria group bacterium; assembly: GCA_034661095.1. Taxonomy (GTDB): domain Bacteria; phylum Patescibacteriota; class Minisyncoccia; order Minisyncoccales; family PWPS01; genus PWHW01. The sequence goes on from JAYEKQ010000030.1 coordinate 5,777, forward strand.
AGCTTAGCTCCTTAATACTTTTGATGATCATTACCTCAATTATGACAAACTCATGTATTTTTTGCAAAAGGGATTGTCTCAGTCTCTTTTTGCATTAGAAAACGATATCATTTCAGGCTCATTTTGTATTGTACAACACTAAGTGTTGACAAAATTGTTTATTTATGATATAAAATTAGTAGTTCTTTTTTTTGTTTAGCGAATGCAATGATTAAACTTTAATATAATGAATGATAGAAAGGAGTGAAAAATGAAAAGTTTATTTAGAGTAGTAGTAATATTGGCGATTGTTTTTTTTACAACTAGTTGTTGCGGAATCAATGTTGAAAGCAATATTGGCTCTTCTCCCCTTTTTCATTATGGGGAGCGAGTTTGGGTGGTGAATGGCTTGAAACACAACATTGAAGTCATTTACAAAACATGGGGAATGAAGCATGTAAAGTCCCGTCTTTCCCCGGGGCAAGAAAGCATGATTACAGGGCTTTGTAATGGTGATTATCTTCTTGTCCGTGTATACAATCACACGGGAGAAGTAATTGGAGCGACGACAAAAAGAGTTAGAGGGCGACGGAGGACGCAAATTTGGCAAGTCAAAAGGTATTATCGTCTTCGCTAACACTAAACCCATGTCCATCCCCTGGTTGGACATGGGGTTGGACATGAAGGGGGTTTGCATTTTTTGCGACCCCCCCCTTTTTTTATTCCAGTATTTTTAATGAAGATAGGGTGTGATTTATTAGGTTTATTTCTTTGAACACATCTTCTTCAGGAATGGTTACTGAAATTGCGTAAAAAAAGTTTTTATCCGATATTAATTTGAAAAAAGACACTTTTTTCTTGTTATTTTCAACTCCTTCTGCTTCTACAAAATAATTTGTTTCTTCTTTTGTTGCTTTAGAGAATGAAAAGTTTTCCTTTTCCTTTTTTAATTCTTCTAAAAAGGTATTACTATTATTTGTTTCTAGCTGAAAAATATCAATAAAGTAGTCTTCTTCTGAAAAGAAAGAACAGAGAATGATGTCATTATCTTTTTCGTCTTCTTTATCTTCTTCTTTCCATCCTAAAGGGATTTCAAAAGAAACATTACTATCGTTGTGTTCCTCATAATAATTTTTCTCTAAGGAGCTTTTCAGAAGAGAATATGTTTCAGTGATTGCTTCTCTATCTTCTTCTGAGATGTTGTCAAAAAATGAAGGAGCGTTTTCCATTTCTTGTATTAGTGGAAGATGAAAAGATTTCCACGGAAGATCTTTAAAATGAAAGTAGGTTGTAAATATTAAAAAAAAGATAAGTAAAACACTTGCAATAACTATTTTTTTATCTTTATCTTTTATTTTTTTCATAAATTACATGTCCATCCCCGGGTTGGACATGGGTTATTTGGTTTGTTAAAAATTTCCATTCTTCTAAGGTTAATGTTTCGGCTCTTCTTGTTAGATCAAATTCTTTTATTTCGTCTTTTTTTAGTCCTAAGTTTTTAGCAAGTTGTTTCCTTGGACAAGAAAAACCTTTTTTAACAACTGAAAAAAATCTTTTACGAAAAACAGGAGAAATTTCATTCTTTTTTGGTATTATTTTTATAATAGCAGAATCAACTTTAGGAATTGGCCAAAAAGAATTTTTTGAAACGCGTGATACTATTTTTGGCTCTGCGTAAAACTGAACTGAAATTGCCAAAAGATTCATTCTGGGTGGTTTTGCGCATATTCTTTCGGCTACTTCTTTTTGTATAGTTAAAAGTATTAAAGACGCAGGATTTTCTTCTTCAAGAAATTTTTGGATAAGAGGAGATGTTATGTAGTAAGGAATGTTTGCTATTATTTTGTATTTTTTTACTTTAGGAGAAAAAAGAAGAGCATCTTGATTAAGAATTTCTATGTTTTTAATACCATCAATAGTCTCTTTTAGCGCTGGAATCATTTTTTCATCTTTTTCTATAGTGATTACTTTTTTTGCTTTTTCAGAAAGAGGAACAGTTAAACATCCAACACCGGCACCGATCTCAAGAACAGTGTCTTTTTTAGAAATTTCTCCAGCCTTAATGATCTTTTTACTTATATTTTTGTCTATAAGAAAGTTTTGTCCAAGTGATTTTTCTGGAGAGAAAGAATATTTCTCAAGTAATTTTTTTATTTCTGCAGCATTCATATTGACCTTTATTTTATATCCTTGTAGAATAATAGCATATTTAAGGTTTATAAAAAAACATGGAAAATGAATACCCCTTTCAACTTGAAGATCTAAACAGAGCATTAGAAGAAGAAACAGAAGAAGGGGATGAACTAGATGAGGAAGATTTTGAAGAAATAAAAAGAAAGACGCCCGAAGAGCCTTCTTTTCCAGTTGCGACTGTTATTCTTGCTCTTTTAATAGATACTGTTAAATTGTTTACTTTTGGCTTTTTAGGAATAGTAACTGCCCTTGCTGGATTTATCTTGATAAGAATATATATATTTGGAAAGATGAGCTTTATGAAAAGATTTTTATACAGAAAGACAATTGTTGCTGCTGGTAAAAACCTTATTCCTGTTCTTGGCGCATTTTTAGGATCTTGGACTTGGCTTATTATACGCGCTTATGGAAAAGAGAAAGAGAGGACGGCTAAAATTATAGATGCAGTTGAAAGATTAATTTTTCGATATGGAGCAAAATAGGAGAGAAGCATTGACAATTTTAAACTTTCTGCTATTATATTAGAAATAGAACGAAAATAGGAAAAAATCCTTTTAGGGGCTGGCATTGTTGCATGTCTTTGAATGGAAAAAATATTCATACGATACTTAAAAGTTTTTTAGAACAAAAAAGAAGTAAAGTAAGGGGAAAAGGGAACTTTTTCCTGTTTTTTGTTTTCTTTTTTTTGACATCACTTACTATTATTACAACACTGGAATCATATTGGATTGATGATAGTTATAAAGGAGAATTAACAGAAAGTAATCTTTTTGTTTCTTTTAGTGAAAAAAATAATAATAACAAAAACAATTTAGTTTTTGCAAATAACAATTCTGTAATAGCATATTCAACACCTTACTTTATAGACATTCAAGTATTAGGAACAAAACAAGAAACTGCAAGAAGTGGTATAGTTTCTTATAAAGTAGAAGAAGGAGATACTTTAGAGGGTATCGCTCTAATGTTTAATATTAGCTCTGATACAATAAAATGGGCTAATAGTATAAAAAATAACAACATAAATCCTAGTAATGAACTTTTAATTCTCCCTACAACGGGAGTTTTGTATTATGTAGAAAGAAATGATTCTCTTGGGATTATTGCTCAAAAACACAAAGCAAAAATTGATGACATAATTTCTTTTAATGACATAGAAGATGAAAAGATGATAAAACTCGGAGATTCATTAATTATTCCTAATGGAGAACCAGCTCCAATTTTGGCTCCTCAACAAAGTACTGTCGTTTATTATGCTCAATTTAATAGTGTAACTCACGGGGTTGTAACTCAGGTTCCACACTCAAGACACCAAAATGCAGTTGATATTGCAAATGCTTGTGGAACTCCGATATATGCAGGATCATCAGGGACAGTAACTAAAACAGGATCAGACCCTGCTTTAGCAGGAAACTATGTTTGGATTAATCATGGAACAGTAAATGCTTTATATGGGCATTTACAAAACATATATGTTACTCCTGGAGAGTATGTTGTTACAGGACAACAAATAGGATTAATGGGAAATACCGGATACACTATAGGCGCAACCGGATGCCATCTTCATTTTGAAACAAGAGGAGGACAAAACCCTTTTTATTACTTAAAGAGAGGAGACAGAATGTAAAAGAAACTAATTAGATTTGCAAGAATTACAGTTTCTTGCCTCAGGGGTAACGATTAACTCTTCATAAGGAATTTCTTTACCGCAACTTTCACAACTCCCATAAGAGTTGTTTTTTATTTTGTCTAAAGCTTTATTTACTTTTTTCAGCTTATTTTCAAGAGCTTGTTCTACAGGAAGAAGAGAAGAATACTCTTCTACTTCATCAGCTTTATCTTCTTCATCAACTTTATCTGATTTCGGGTAAATTGTATCCCAATCACCCTCAACTGATTTATTTTTATGAGCAAAACTACCAAGTGTTTCTTCTAAAGAAGATTTATTTTCTTCAAGTTTTTCTTTTAATTCTTTAATTTTTTCTTTTTTCATTTTTTATAAGGTTATAACTGATAATGTCTATCTATTATAGTTTGAATTGTTTTTAATGATGTTCCAAAGATGAAATGCGTTTCTGTTATTGAATAATAGAGACCCATGTTTTTTTCTCCTTCACAATAACGAATAGTGCTAATTTCTGTTCCGTATTCTGAGTCATATTCAATACTTAAAAAATCATTTTTTGTTTCTGGTAATTTTTCTCCAAAATATCCAAAAAAGTAACTAAAATCTTTTTCAATTGTTTCTTCCCATGGTCTCATAATCATCCATCTTAAATTGTCTTCTTTCCCTTTTTTAAATTTAAAGATAAGTCCTAAATTATTTTCTTTTATTTCAGGATAAACAATAAGATCAAATTCTTTTTCTACATCATCAAAAAAACTTTCAGGATAATTAATTTTAAATACTTCAAAAAAATCAACTAAGTCAAAAATACTAGTTTCTTTTGTAATATGGTTTTCAGCTATTATACGAACAACTTTACTTTGATGAACTTCCCTCATTATGTTTCTTATATTTATAAGATATTCTTCGTTTGTTGAAATAGAAAATCTTCTAATATCATCTTTTTCAGGATCCATTTTTATAAAAGGATAATGAGCATGAGGAACTGAAACTTCTTCTATTATTTTTATGGGGCTAATTGATTCTATTTTTGGAACAAAGAGTGATCTGTAGAAAAAAGCCAAAGATAAGGAAGTTATACAAATAAAAATCAGGGTTATAAATACTCTTAACCACAATCTATCATCTTTCCTTTTGTTTTTTTCTTTTTTATCATTAAAAATACTGTCATCAACGCTATGATCTTTAACTTTTTCATTTACTTTTCTCTGTTCTTCTTTTTTTTGTTTCCTTTCTTTGTTTTGTCTTAATATCTCTTCAACGATATCAAGAGTGGTTGCTCCGTTATTTATTGCAACATTAAATGCTTCTCTTTTGTGAGGAGCCTGTTTTTTTATCTCTTCAAGGATAAAGTCATCACTTAATCCTCTTTTTCTTCCACTTTTTATAAAATCTACAATATTCATATTATTTTTCTGCTTCTTTTTCTTTTACTTCTATTCTTCTTAAAAACT
>JAYEKQ010000031.1:0-3206 GCA_034661095.1 Patescibacteria group bacterium
TCGGCATAGAGGGTAACTCTAGCAATATCATTTGCAACATCTTCAGAAGTAACAGTAACTTTTGCATCTTCAAGTTCAATGTCTCCATCATCAACTTCAACATCAAACCTTGCGAGTTCAATATCTTCTTGAATGCTGTCTTCTTCTATTTCAACAACTCCTTCTTCTGGAGAATCGTCGCTTAGTGAAACTTCAACATCAGCAGTAGCGGAGTCTTCCATATTAAATCCTCTTGTGGCGGTATTATTTCCATGATAAGCATATACTCCTGTTCCATCTAAGAATCTGATTCCATCGTCAGCAAAACCAACATAGATGGTTTCAAGACTAGTAGCAGTAACATCGTCTGCGTAATCATAATTCTCTGTATCTACTGCGATAGTGATGACTTCTGTTTCATCTTCAGCAACATCTATGTCAAGTCCGGAAACTCTAACATATATGTTATTTGTTCCTTTTTCTGCACTATCTCTGTCTACTTCAACGCTACCAATTTCTTCTCCATCGTGCCAAACAGAAACTCTGCTGAATAAGGAACGAAACTCATTATCAGTCATTGATCCAGCACCTTCAAGATCATTTTTTTCAGAAAAAGCAACATCTAATCTCTGAATGACAGTATCGTTGTCTTCTGCTTCAATTTCAAACTCAGCAATTTCAACACTTGTTCTATCAGGTCTTACATCTACACTGTAAACATCAGGAGAAACTGTTAATTCAAGTGTTCCTGGTTCTCCTTCTGCTGTAGGATCTTCAAGAGCATCTACTCTTGTAGAAAGGGCTGCTACTGCTTCTGCTATTTCTTGAAGCATTTCCATTATTTCATCACTAGGTTCTGTAGGATCTGTAGGAGCTACAGGAGCTACAGGAGCTTCTCCTCCAAGCAAAGCGTTTGCTTTAGCAATGCTGGAGTTTCCGAAGTATCCTGTTCCTGCGGTAAGTCCGAGAGGAGTAAGAACTTCAGAAGCGTATTTTTCTTGAAACTTTACTACTGCGGCTGCTGTTGCAGGTCCGTAGTATGTTGTTTCGTTTCCGGCAGAGCCGACTCCTGATGCAGCTACTTGTGTGTCAGGATCAGCGTTTAATAATATTTGTAAGTATTGTACTGCTACTCCTTCAGCACCTTGTCCCATAACGGTTGAGAATGCGAAGTCAGCAGGAATTCCTTCTACTGATACGGTTTCGGTGGCCTCTTCATCATCACCTTCATCTGTTGTTGTTCCAAGTTGTTCAGCTAAATCAGCGAGCATTTGTTCTAATGCGTCCATTTCTGATTGAATGTCTTCTGTTTCATCAGCAAGAACTGGAGTAACCATGAGGGCAAGAGCCATGAAACCAAAAACTACTGTTTTTAATTTACTCATTTTTTATTTTACAGATGCACTTTTATTGTGACATCTGTGGTTATTAATTTAATTTCTATTTTTTTCTTCTTTTAATAATTAAGTTTATGTCGTTGTCGACCTTCTTGACATCTCTGTCATTCTAAGGACGAAGTCCGAAGAATAAGGGGTTGCTATGGGATTCTTCGGCTAATCGCCTCAGAATGACAAAGAGTTTAACGACTATTTTTTGGGGTGTAATACACCCTCTCCGCAAATGTACGGAACACGATATATGAAAGGATTCTATATACCGTATTCTGTAAATTTACGATTCTTTTAAGATCCAAATGTCAAATACTTTGTTATAATCACCTTCTTCAAAGGCTTCTTTCATATTTTCTAATATGTCTGATATGTCTGAATTGTTTTCTTCTTCCATTCCAAGAATTAATATCATTTCTTCAGCTCCATTTCTTTCAATCCCTGCTATAAGTTCTTCAGCTACATCTTCTTCACTATTTTTACCAGTGTAAGTGGAAAGAACTTGAAAAGAAATTGTTTGATAATATTCTTCTAATGTTTGAAAATTTTCTTCTATTGTTGCAAACTCTTGTTGTATTGGTTTTGGTTCTTCTGCATCTACTACTACTTGCTCTTCTTCGCTGGCTATCATCTTTTCAACTTCTTGTTTTTCTGTTTGATAAGTAAAGAGTGTTGTTTGCTGATAATCTTTCTGATAACTTCCAATAATAGGAATTGTGAAAAAGATAAAAACCGCAAATACCGCTACTAAACTTAAAGAGTGATTTACTAAAATATTACTAAAAGAGCAATCTAAAAAAGTATCTTTCTGTAAGATGTTATTTTTGGTTCTTTCTTTCCAATCTAAATCAACGGTTATCTTCCTGAATTTATATATTTTTTCTAATGTTTGTTTTTCCATAAAATTATGCTTCTTATTTCAGGAGACGGAAAAAGTTAAAAAATGTTACACTTCCTTTCTCCGTCATTGCGAGGGCTTTAGCCCGTGGCAATCTCTCGTGTTCAAGGGATTGCTTCGTCGTTTCACTCCTCGCAATGACGGGTGTGGTTGTAAAAGACAATGGGATTCTTCACTCCGCTTTGCTCCGTTCAGAATGACAGTAAGAGCTCAAGGGATTGCCACGCTTCACTTCGTTTTGCTCGTAATGACGAATTAATTTTTCAGTTCTTTCTTTAGGGATTCTATTGCGCGGTGGATTAGGACCCGGATGTTTGCTTCTGGTTTGTTTAGTAGCTCGGCGATTTCGGGAATTGTTAGTTCATTTATGTAATACCATATAATAACATTTTGATAATCTTCATTTATATTATCAAGTGCTTTTTTAATCTGCTCTATGTCATGTTTAATTAAGGCGTCCTCTTCTATGCTAACTCTTTCATCTTTTATTGTTACTTTTTCTATATCAACATCTTTTTCTTCTCTTCTTTCTCGGTAATGATCTATTATCATATTTCTAGCAATGGTATATAGAAATGCTTTTGGATTTTTAATTTCTTTGTCTTCGTGTTTTTCTTGTTTTTCTATCTTTTCCCAAAAACGAGTAAAAACAACAGAAGTTATATCTTCTGCCTCATCTTTTGAACTTACTTTAAGATAAGCAAAACGAAAAATCTTATCTACATTCTGTTCGTAAATCTTTTCAAATTCTTTTTTCTTTTTTCTTTCTTCTCCAAAAAACATGGTTTGTAAAATTCAAAACTTAAAACTGTAACTTAAAACTTAAAACTGGATTCCCGCTTTCGCGGGAATGACAAAAAAAAGAGGGGGTATAGCGGAAATCTGGTTTTGTTAGGACATTTTTTCTTTTTCTTTATTTGTCCTAACAGTTTTTTGTCCTA
>JAYEKQ010000031.1:3306-10881 GCA_034661095.1 Patescibacteria group bacterium
CTTAAAACTTAAAACTGGATTCCCGCTTTCGCGGGAATGACAAAAAAAAGAGGGGGTATAGCGGAAATCTGGTTTTGTTAGGACATTTTTTCTTTTTCTTTATTTGTCCTAACAGTTTTTTGTCCTATCTCTTTTTTATGTCCTAACAACTATAAAAAATAATGCTCTTTTGTCATTCTGGTACAATAGCCGAAGAATCTCCTCATTCTTTGCAAAAACAGTGGGATTCTTCACTCCGCTTCGCTTCGTTCAGAATTGACAAAGGTTGCACCTTTGTCACTTTTTTTCCGCTCGCAATGACTGTTTTTTTTGTTAGGACATTTTTTCTTTTTTCTTTGTCCTAACAGTTTTTTGTCCTAACAACTTTATTTTGTCCTATCTCTTTTTTATGTCCTAACAACTTTGTCCTAACAAATTAGAACTATGCTTTATAAAAAATTAAGTTTGCCTTTCCTTCTCTTTTTACTATTTTCTTATCTACTAAATAACTTATGTCTCGGCGAAGGGTTCTTTTTGTTACATTTGGAAAATTCGGTTCAATGTTTTGGATCTGGATTTTTTCTCGCTCTCTCATTATCTCTACTATTTTTTTTTGCCTTGCGTTTAATCCTGTTTTTCTTTTTTTGCGAGTCTTTTTGGGTTTAGGGATGGGTTTTTCTTGTGTAACGGGGGATTTTTGTTGGGGTTCTTCGCTTCGCTCAGAATGACGGGGGGTGTCAAAGTTACGAGGAGTGTCTGGTTCTGATTGTTTAAGGTTTGATTCGGAGAGAAAGTTTTCTGGTTCAAGCATCTTCATATTTCTTCTTGTAATGTCGTTCAATTCTTCTACTTCTCTTTTAATCGCTAAGTAGTTGTTTTTAACAATCTCTACTTTTTCTTCTTCTATCCAGTTTTGTAGTTTAGCAAGATCTAATAGGACATCAAGAATTTTTATATTCTTTTCAACCCTAAAAGCGGCTTGCTTCTTTTCCTCTATCTCTCCTTCAAGAATAACAACAACATCCGCGAGTATTTCGTCACTCGTTTCTCTTATTCTATCGCGAAGAGGTTCTTTTTGTGGGAAAAAGAATGTAAGCCGATAAAGTTTACTTGTCAGATCAACAAAATATCTCTTATCCATTTAAGTTAAAAACTAACAAAAGCAGTATATTGAGAAAGGTTGCTGAGTTGTTCTGCTGTGAGATCATTTGCGTTACTAATCGCTTCTTCTAACAGTTCAGGAGATATATCAACTAACTCTCCTATCTCAACTACAGTTGTTCCTTTTTCTTTTTGAAGTTCTTTTTGAACATAATCCTCAACATATATTCTTTTTTCGTCAGTAAGGTTAACGCTATTATCTTCCACATAAGAAGTAGTTGCTTTTCTAGCAAGATGAGTTAATCCTTCTCCTCTTTCAGCTACTTGATTATATGAAGATGAGTTAGGAAACCAATTAAACGAACGCCCTTCTTCATCTTCTATCTCTTCATTTCCTACTAAATTTTCTTCTAACTCTTCTACTTCTGTTTCTTCACTTTCTTCTTCTGCTTCTTCTCCATTAAATATAGAGATCATTCTGTTTCTTTCTTCTGATATCTTGTCAGATGTTCCAGTAATGAATCCATCACCGACATACTGACTTATGATAACAAGTCCAAAAATAACAATTAATAGTATTATTGGAACGACAATAAAGAGAAAATTTCCATTTTTCTCTGGCTTCTTTTCCAAGTTAAAAAAGTTTTCACTCATATTATTATCTGATAATCTTAATAATTACGCACTTCTAATATCCCTCCGGAAAGAACTTTTTTATTATTTTAATATTAATTATAACAGGATAGAAATAAAAAAGCAATAGGGGTTGAGCATAAAAACGCACAACCCCTTTATTCTACTTTCTGTCACTCACTGAACGAAAGAAGGTATAGGGCACTCCTTTTCTCTTCACTCTTTTTCTTTTTTCTATATCTTTCATTTTCTCCTTCATCTTTTTCATTTTCTGTCTGATGTTCAGTTTTGACCTTGACATAAAAACCCTCCTTATATATGGTTAAATGTTCTAATATAATTATAACGAACAAACAACTTTTGTCAATAAAAAATAAAAATGCCATAGGTGTCACCTATGGCATTTTTTCTGGATTTCTGCTTTCGCAGGAATAACAAGGAAAAGCAGGAGTGACAGGAAAGGCGGGAATAACAACAAAAAACCCATGTCCAACCCGGGGATGGACATGGGTTAAGTGGATATGTTGTTGACACCTGGTGTCAACAACATTTACTGCGTTAGTTTATGTTTTTTGCTAGTTTTTTCCACTTGTTTACGGCGTGAGTTCTTGCTAGATTTTTTGATATTTGAATATTTACTGAAGCAAACATTTTTTGTTCTTTTTTTGTATAGTTTTGTTTTTCTTGTTCTGCTCTTTCTCGGGCTTCTTCTGCACGATCAACATCTATTTCTGATGCATATTCGGCAGTATCAGCAAGAACAACAACTTTGTTATTCAACACTTCAACAAATCCTCCTGAAACAGCCATTATTCCAATCTCTTCTTCCTTTTTAGTTTCAACAACTCCTGAAACAAGAACAGAAACAAGGGGAATATGTCCTTTTAGGACAGTTATCTCCCCTTCTTGAGTTGGAAGAGTTATACTATCAACTTCTTCAGTAGTAACAACTCTTTCCGGAGTAACTATTTCTATTTTTATTTTACCGCTATCATTCATATTTATTTTCCTTTTACTTCATCTATTCCTCCTTTCATATAAAAATCTCCTTCTGGTATAGTGTCGTGTTTTCCTTCTATTATCTCTCTAAAACCGCAAACTGTTTCTTCTCTGCTAACATATCTTCCTGACTGTGAAGTAAATGTTTCTGCAACAAAAAATGGTTGTGATAAAAATCTTTGAATCTTTCTTGCTCTGCTAACAATAATTTTATCTTCGTCAGAAAGCTCTTCCATTCCTAATATTGCAATAATATCTTGGAGATCTTTGTATCTTTGGAGATACTTCTGAACTTCACGAGCAACATCATAATGCTCTTGTCCAACAATCTGAGGATCAAGCATTGTTGAGAAAGAATCCAATGGATCAACAGCAGGGTATATTCCAAGCTCCGCCAAGCTTCTTGCTAATACTATTGTTGAGTCAAGATGAGTAAAAGTTGTTGCTGGAGCAGGATCAGTAATATCATCAGCTGGAACATAAATTGCTTGAAATGAAGTTATTGATCCGTGTTCAGTAGAAGTAATTCTTTCTTGCATCTTTCCCATATCACTAGCAAGGGTTGGCTGATATCCAACCGCAGAAGGCATTCTTCCCAAAAGAGTTGAAACTTCAGAACCTGCTTGTGTGAAGCGGAAGATGTTATCTAAAAACAATAGGACATCTTGTTGTTTCTCGTCACGAAAGTGCTCAGTAATAGAAAGTCCGGTCAATCCAATTCTTGCCCTAACTCCCGGTGGTTCGTTCATTTGTCCGAAGACCATTGACACCTTTGGAAGAACTCCAGCGTCTTTCATCTCATTATAAAGATCATTTCCTTCTCTTGTTCTTTCACCAACTCCTGCAAAAACAGAGTATCCGCCGTGTTCTTTTGCAACATTGTTGATAAGTTCCATTATGATAACTGTTTTTCCTACTCCAGCTCCCCCAAACATTCCTACCTTTCCTCCCTTCAGTACCGGACAAATAAGATCTATAACTTTAATTCCTGTTTCAAGTAGCTCTTTTCTGGTTGATTGTTTTGAAAAAGCTGGTGGTTCTTGATGCATTGGAAGAAAGTTTTTTGTCTTTAACTGTTCTCCTTTGTCCACTGGTTGTCCTAACACATTAAGAATTCGTCCTAACACTTCTTCGCCAACTGGAATTTTAATATATTCTCCGTCACTTTCCACAAGATTACCTCTTTTCAGTCCTTCAGTAGCTCCCATCGCAACTGCTCGGACAGCGTTTGATCCGATGTGTTGTTGAACTTCTAAGACAAGAGTTCTTTTTTCTTTTTCAGGTTGACCTGGGTCAACTGGAATTTCAGTTTTAAGCGCAGAGTATATAGGAGGAATTAAACCAATAAAAGAAACATCAACAACTGTTCCTATAATCTGAATTACTTTTCCTTTATAAAGAGTTTTGTTCTCTGTTTTTTCTTTGCTCATAAATATTTTTAACTTAATGCCTCGGCAGAGGATGATATCTCTGAAATTTCACGAGTAATATTTGCTTGTCTTTCTTTATTGTAAGCGAGATGAAGCTCTTCAATCATTTTTTTTGATGCATCTGTTGCTTGGTGCATTGTAACCATTCGCGCACTATGTTCAGAAGCATTTGCCTCTAGAAGGGCTTGAAAAAATTGTATCTCTACTAAACGAGGTAACATTTTTTCAAGAACTTCTTTAGGATTTGGTTCAAACAAATATTCGCAAGAAGAACAATCTTTTTTGTTTTCATCTCCATTTCCAGCAGTTGAGCTTTTTTCAGCAAACGCTCCTTCTGCTCTCCCTAGATGTGAATCCTCTTCATCAATGTCAATAATTGGAAGAACTTGTTTTGCTCTTGGAATTTGCTTAAAGGCACTAACATAATCAGTGTAAACAAGATAAACTTTGCAATATTCCCCAGAAAGATAGTTATCTATCGCCATTTTTGTTGGAGCAACAACTTCTTGAAAATCATTAGTTATGTCTTCTTTTTCAAACTCTGCTGATATGTTATATCCGTAATACTTGTTTAGCAAATAACCTTTCTTTCCGATTGTTATAACATCAACTTCAAGTCCTTCTCCTTGTTTTCTTTTTAATCTTTTTATTAAACGATGTGCTTTGTTTATTATACTAGAATTAAATCCTCCACAAAGTCCACGATTTGAAGTAATAACAACTATTCCTATTTTTCTTGCTTCTTTATCGGAGCAATTATCTTTAAAAGGATCCTTTCTCAAAAAAGGATGTATCTCACCACCATTTCCGTTGTTGCTAAAAACTATGTCTTGCGCAATAGACCATCCTACATTAGAATATCTTCTTGTTTTCAAAGCAGAATCAACCGCTCTCTTCATTTTAGTAGCGGCGACCATCTCCATTGCCTGAGTTATCTTCTGAGTGTTCTGGACAGAAGTTATTCTTTGTTGTGTTTCTTTGGTTTTGGACATTCTTCTATTATTTTTTTTATCTTCTTTTCTATCTCCTCAGTAAGATCTCCCTCTTCTCTTATCTCTTCCATAATTTCACTATTATCCTCAATATTTTCACAAAGTTCTTTCTCAAACTCTTTCATATCTTGAATCTCTAAATCATCCAAATATCCGTTAGTTAAAGCATAAAAGATTATAACTTGCTTTACTACATCTAAAGGAGAATACTGTTCTTGCTTTAAAACTTCCATTACTCTTTCTCCACGATCTAACTTTTTTTTTGTTTCTTCGTCTATATCAGAGCCAAACTGAGTAAAGGCAGCAAGTTCACGATACTGGGCTGCTTCTAGTCTCATCTTTCCAGCAACTTTTTTCATTATCTTCATCTGAGCGGCACTTCCTACACGAGAAACAGAGTTTCCAGCATCAATAGCAGGACGGTTTCCTTTGTAAAATGCTTGACTGTCTAAATATATCTGTCCATCAGTGATAGAGATGACATTTGTTGGGATATATGCTGAAACATCACCAGCTTGAGTTTCTATAATTGGAAGGGCGGTAATTGAGCCTCCACCATATTCTTTTGATAAGTTACAAGATCTTTCAAGTAAGCGAGAGTGAAGATAAAAAACATCTCCCGGATAGGCTTCTCTTCCTGGTGGACGGCGTAAAAGAAGTGATATTTCTCGGTAGGCAACAGCGTGCTTTGTTAGGTCGTCATAAACAACGAGGGCGTCTTTCCCTTGATCTAAAAAGTATTCTGCCATCGCACATCCTGAGTAAGGAGAGATGTATATTAAAGAAGTTGGATCACCAGCACCAGCAACAACAACTGTTGTATATTCCATTGCTCCTTCTTCTTTTAATTTTGCCACTACTCTTGCAATTTTTGATTCTTTCTGTCCGATTGCAATATATATACATTTAATGTTCTGTCCTTTCTGATTGATTATGGTGTCAATTGCAATTGCTGACTTTCCTAGCTGTCTATCTCCGATGATAAGTTCTCTCTGTCCTCTTCCTACTGGGATCATAGAGTCAATTGCTTTTATTCCTGTTTGCAAAGGAACATTAACGGATTGTCTCTCTATTACTCCTGGAGCATTTTTCTCCATCGGGTATCTTTTTTCGGTGGATATTTCTCCTTTATCGTCAAGCGGATTTCCCAAAGGATCAACCACTCTTCCAATCAACTCTTCTCCTACTGGAACCTCTAAAATACGATTTGTTTTTGTGACTCTATCTCCTTCTTTTATTTTAGAATCATCTCCTAAAACGACAACTCCAACGCTGTACTCTTCTAAATTCAAAGCAACCCCAAAAACCTCTGATCTTCCATCAGATGTTTCTATCTTCACCATCTCTGAGAACATAACCTCTGAAAGACCAGCTATTCTTGCAATTCCATCACCAACTTGATTAACATATCCAACATTTTCCTCAGATACACTTGGTTTAAATCCTTCTATCTGTTTTTTTATTTGCTCTACTATTAAATTTTTGGATTCCGCCATAATCTTATTGTTTTTGTAAATTCTTTTATCTTTCTTCTTACTCCTGAATTAATAATATAATCGTTGTATCTTATTATCACTCCTCCCAGTACTTTTTTATCTATAACTTCTTCAACTTCTACTTCCTTAGCACTAGTTTCTTTTAATATGTGTTGTTTTATTTTTTCCAACTCTTTCTTATTAACTTTATGCGCAGAAACAACCTCTATCTTCACAACATTATTTTTTTCATTCCATATCTTTTCAAACTGTCTTAAAATATCATCTGTTTTACTTACATCACCTTGCTTAAAAACAACTTCTGCAAACTTTTTTATCAACACTTCTGTCTCTTCTTTTGAAGAGTTTTCTGTTATCTCATAAAGTGCGGTTGCATAATGTTTAGGCAATACTTTCATATTTTATGATCTTTTATCTAAATCCTCTGTAAATTTTTTGATAATTTCTGCATCATAATTATCATCAAGTTTCTGTTCCATTATCTTAGTCACTGCTTCATTCAAAAGCTCTGCAGTGTGTTGTTTTATCTCAACAATCATTCTTTTCCTCTCTTCTTCAAGTTTCTTTTTCTCTTGCTCCATCATTCCACTAACTTCTTTTCTGGTTTGATCAACAATAAACTGCTTTTTTTGTTCTCCCCTTTCTCTTCCTTCGGTTATCTTTTCATTTGCTTTTTCTTTTGCTTTGTTAAGAATTTCTTCTTTCTCTTGCTCTGCTTCTGCAAGAATTTGTTTTGCTTTTTCTGCATTTTCAACTCCTTTCTCAATTTTATTGCTTCTTTCATTCATTACTTTGAAAACTGGTTTTAAGGCAAAGAAGTAAAGAACAAAAGCAACAACAGCAAGGTTGAGTGCTTGCGCGATAATAAGCTTAACATCTAAATGAAATGTTTCTATCAGTGATTCCATAAAATAAAAACTACCCGAAAAGGTTAGTTAATTATAT
>JAYEKQ010000032.1:0-10841 GCA_034661095.1 Patescibacteria group bacterium
TTTTTCTCTCTTCAACTTTTCTCCTTTCTTCTTTATTTTCAACAACAACTTCTTCTTTTGATTCAGAAAATTCTTCGTTTTTAGCAGGAGAAGATATTTCTTCTTCCTTCCTTTTTATTTCTGCGCGACGAACTGCTTCTTCTATCCTTTCTTCTTGTCTTTTTTCTTCTTCGCTTGCTTCTTTTTTATTAATAGTAACATTACTTACTTTAACTTTTGGAGTAGGTGCATTAGAGTACTGAGTTCCTTTTTCTTCTTGAATTTTTCTTCTCTCTTCTTCTCTAATTCTCTCTTCTTCTCGTAACCGAGCTTCTTCTCTAATTCTTGCCCTCTCTTCTTCTCTAATTTGAGCTTCTTTTAGCGCCTTTGTTCTTATCTTATCAATTACCCTTTCTTCCTCTTTTTTTCTTCCTCTCTTTTCTGCTAACTTTTTTTCTTCTATTTTTATTTCTTCTTCTCTTGCAATCTCTTTGATTCTTTCTATTAAAAGCTCTTCTTTTTTACTAATTTTATTATCAACAAAAAAATCGCTATCTTTTGTTGACAGGTTTTTTAATTTCTCAGGAAGTTTTATTGAAGGAGTTTTCTTTTGTGTATCAGTTTCATCCCCTTGGAGACGAGCGATATCATCTTGCATTGTCCGTATTTTTTCCCCTCCTTTTTGGTTTTTTTCTTCGGACATTTAGTTGATAAAAAACAAATTATTTTTTTTATTTCATTATAAAGCAAATAATTTAAAAATCAAAGGATAAATTAATTTTCAATAAATTCTCAATTTTTTAATTTCCAGATATTAAATTACAAATTCAAATGTTTAAAATGGGTTTACTGGATTCCCAGTCAAGCTGGAAATAACAAATAAAGTGGGAATGCCATAGGTGTCACCTATGACATTCCCGAGGTCTCACCTCGGGAAATGGTTTTTGCAAAGACAATGGGATTCTTCACTTCGTTCAGAATGACAGATAATTTTCTTGATCATTTGAAAATTTGGTTATTCATTGAAAATTGTCAAATTGAAAATTGAAAATTTTTGTTTAGTTTTCTTTCGCTTGTTTGATTGATAGGCTTATTTTTCCTTGTTCAACATTTATTACTTTTACTGTGACAACTTGTCCCATCTTTAAAACATCTTCAACTTTTTCTATCCTGCAATTAGCTATTTCTGAAATATGAACGAGACCTTCTTGCCTAGGAAATATTTCTACCACTGCTCCAAAAGTAAATAATTTAACTACTTTTCCTTGAAATATTTCTCCTTTTTTTGCTTCTCTAGTAATATTTTTGATCCACTCAACTGCTTTTTCAATTGATTCTTGATCTTCAGAAGACACAGAGATTAGTCCGCTGTCATCAATATCTATTGCAACGCCAGTTTCTTCAGTTATTTTATTTATTGTTTTTCCTTTTGGTCCAATTACTTCTCCTATCTTTTCTGGATTTATTAACACAGTAACTATCTTTGGAGCAAAAGGGGATAGTTCTTTACGAGGCTCTTCAATTACTTTTTTTATCTTTTCATTAATAATATAGGTATATGTTTTTTTTGCCAAGAATATAGCTTCTTTTACTATTTTTT
Source organism: Patescibacteria group bacterium (assembly GCA_034661095.1). GTDB lineage: Bacteria > Patescibacteriota > Minisyncoccia > Minisyncoccales > PWPS01 > PWHW01. The sequence continues at coordinate 1,580 of JAYEKQ010000032.1, forward strand.
TAGTTATTCCGTCTATCTTAACATCAAGTTGTATTGCTGTTACCCCTTTTTCACTTCCAGTGACTTTAAAATCCATATCTCCGTAATGATCTTCAACTCCTTGAATATCAACAAGAGTTTTGTATTTTTCTCTTTCTTCTCCAGTTACTAATCCTATTGAAATACCGGCAACTGGACTTTTTATAGGAACTCCGGCGTCCATAAGGGCGAGAGTTACAGCACAGGTGGCGGCCATTGATGTTGATCCGTTTGAAGAGACCAACTCTGATACAGCTCTGATTGTGTAAGGAAAAGTTTCTTCGTCTGGAATAAGAGGGAGAATAGCGTTTTCTCCAAGCATTCCGTGTCCGATCTCCCTTCTTCCAGGGAAACGAACGGGTCTTACTTCTCCAACAGAGTAAGGAGGGAAGTTGTAGTGATGTATAAACTTTTTCTTTTCAAACATTGACATATCATCCATTACTTGATGTTCACCGGGAGCACCAAGGGTAATGATTGATAGCGATTTTGTCTGCCCTCTTTGAAAGAGAGAAGATCCGTGAGTTCGGGGAAGAATTCCAACACTACAAGTAATTTCTCTTAACTCATCAATTTTTCTACCGTCCACTCTTTTTTCTTTTTCAAGAATATTGTTTCTTATTTTTTGTTTAACATTTTTTTCAAAACAAGAAAAAGCGTACTTAATTTCTTCTGGTTTTTCATATTTTTCTTCAATAAAAACAGAAATTTCTTCTTTTAATTTCTTAACTTCTTCTTCATAGTTTAGATTTTTAGAATCAAAAATCTTTTCTATCTTTTTTTTACTTTTTTCATTTATCTCTTTTTTTATCTCCTTACTTTCAAAGAAAGAAAATTCGTTTTTTTCTTTACCTATTGTTTTTCTGATTTCTTCTTGAAAATCGCAAATTTCTTTTATTGGATTTTCAGCAATATCAAATGCTTTAACTACAGCTTCTTCATCTTCTTCACCGAACTTCCCCTCAATCATATTAACAAGAAGATCTTTATTTTTATCAACAAATCCACTAATAATAATGTCCATCTTTTTTTCAGTTCTTTCTTCGTATTCAGGATTAACTACATATTCTCCTTTATTTTTTCCAACTCTTACTGCTCCTAATGGACCGTTCCAAGGAATATCAGAGATGTGAAGGGCTAAAGAGGCAGCAATCATTCCGAGAACAGCAGGATCATTCTCTTTATCAAGAGAAAGGCAAGTTATTATCACCTGTATCTCTTTATTTGTTGATTTTGGAAACATTGGTCTTATTCCACGATCTATCATTCTTGAAATAAGAACTGCTCGGTCAGATGGTTTTCCTTCCCTTCTTGTGAATCTTGGTCCACTTATTTTTCCAGCAGAGTAAAATCTTTCTTCATAATCAACAGAGAGAGGTATAAACCCTCGGTGTATTTCCTCGTTGGACATAGTTGCAACGGCGTAAACAACAGTATCTCCGTAACGAACCACTGCTTCTCCATTTGCTTTTTCAGCAAGATTATTAAAAGAGGCAGTTAATTCTTTATCTCCTACTTCCATTTTAAAACTATTTTCTTCAGAATTATTTTTGTTTGTCATCATTATTTTTATTTGTTTTTTTATGTCCAATATTTCCTGTTGAAAGTAAAAATCTTTTACTTCCTAAGTTTATAAACTCGTCTGCCGAATCTTTTAGTTTGAGAGATGCTGATCTCTCAAAACCAAGAACCTCTACTCTTTTCCCATTATTTTTTAAATATTCAACGAGAGGAACAAAATCACCGTCTCCAGTAACAAGAACAACAGCGTCAACAGAAGGAGATATTTTAATAGCATCAACAGCAAGACCAACATCCCAGTCGGCCTTTTTAAATCCTCCATGAAACTCTTGAAGATCTTTTACTATTGTTTCTATTCCTAACTTTGTGAGTGCCTCAAAAAATGCTTTTTCTTCTCTTGTTTTTGTCCTAATAACATAAGCAAGAGCACGAACGAGATTTCTTTTACTTACGGCTTTATCCATTACTTTATTGAAATCAACTCGCGCATTGTATAAATGTTTTGCCGAGTGATAGAGATTTTGAACATCTAAAAAAACTGCAACTCTCTGCCCCTTATGTTTAATTAACATTATCTATTTTTTTAATTTTAATTTTTTTAAAACTTCTTGATATGCTTTTTCATTTTTTCTTTGTAAGTATTTTAACAGTTTTTTTCTTTTACTAAGCATTATTAAAAACCCCCTATTAGAGTGAATGTCTTTAGGGCTTTTTTTAAGATGATCAATTATCTTGTTTATTTTTTCAGTGAGAAGTTTTATCTGGGTCACTGTTCCTCCAGTATTTTTTTCTTTCTTCGTTATTTTCTCTTTTTCTTCTTTTGTTAACATATCTTTATTTTATTTTAATTATTAATGTGCCTCGCGTAGGACTTGAACCTACAACCTTATCCTTAAGAGGGATCTGCTCTGCCGATTGAGCTAGCGAGGCAAATCTATTCTATTATACTGTATATTATACTGTTTTTTTCCAAAAAATGAAAGAGTTATATTGAACAATCAATTTCCCACCATTCTGTTAGTCCTGTCCATTCGGCTACTCCTATTATGTTCAAGAAGGTGCCTACAACAACCCAAGCAGAGTAGATTATTACTAATCCAAAGACAGTGTAAGTTATAATGTCTTTTGCTTTCTTTACTTTTTCTGGAACTCCTCCGGAAGTGTAAAAAATAATTCCTCCGTAAATAAACATTATTGTTGCTACTGGAGGAACAATAACTGTTAAAACAAAAGTAACAATATTTGTGAAAAGTTGGAACAAGTGACAGATGTTACACTCTCCTATTTTGCAAGGAACAAGACCAGCAGCAGTAACAAGTCCAAAAGGTAAAACTAATATTAAAAAAGATAAAGCAATTGTTTTAATTTTCATTTTAATTTTCCATGTCCAACCCGGGGATGGACATGGGGGTTTGTTGCGCCCCCCAGAGGATTCGAACCCCTAATTTCAAGTCCGAAGCTTAATGTGATATCCGTTTCACCAAGGGGGCATTTATTAAATTTTCAATTAAAAAATAATCTGTCATTCTGAAGGAGCGAAGCGACTGAAAAATCTTAGTATAATAAACTTTATTTATTTTACTTGAAATAATTGAAAAAAACAAGAATTTGGAGTAGAATAAAATTTAATCTGTGATATTTGATCTCTTCTGTCATTCTGAACGAAGCGAAGAATCTCATTGTATAAGTTCCCCGAGGTGAGACCTCGGGAACAATTGTCAATTGTTAAAATTATGTTTTTTCCGGAACAAGTTAAACAAATTTTAGAGAAGATTAAGACTCATGGATTTCAGGGGTATTTTGTTGGTGGCTGTGTTCGGGATATTTTAAGGGGAGTGGAGCCTAGTGATTTTGATATTGCGACAAATGCACTTCCAGATGACTTACAAGCAATTTTTCCAAAGAGTTTCTCAAACAATAATTTTGGAACAGTAACAGTTTTAACTGGAGCAAAAGAGGAAAATCTAAAGAAAGTTGAAATAACAACATACAGAACAGAGAGCGGTTATAACGATAAAAGACGCCCCGATAATGTTGATTTTGTTGACAACTTAGAGGAGGACTTAAAAAGAAGAGATTTTACTATAAACGCAATGGCGATTGGAGCTGATTCAGAAGTAGTTGATCTTTTTAATGGGAAAGAAGATTTAAAAAATAAAGTTATAAGAGCAGTGGGGGATCCTGAAGAAAGGTTCTCTGAAGATGCTTTGCGACTTATGAGGGCAGTTAGACTTTCTTCTTCTCTGGGATTTTCAATAGAAGAAGAAACAAAAAAAGCGCTTAAAAAAAATGCTTCTCTTTTGAAAAATATATCAAATGAAAGGATAAGAGATGAGTTTGTTAAGATAATAATGACTCCTCGTGCGGTTGATGGTGTTGAAAACTTAAGAAAACTAGGATTGATGAAACAGTTTTTGCCAGAGGTATTAGAGGGATACAAGGTTTCTCAGAATAAGCATCATATTTATGACTGTTATACTCACTGTCTTTACTCTCTCAAATATGCAGTTAAGAAAAATTTTGGATTTCATGTAAGGATTGCTTCCCTTTTTCATGATATTGGGAAACCAAGAACAAAAGAAGGAGAAGGGGAGCAAGCAACTTTTTATAACCACGAAGTTGTTGGGGCAAGAATGACGAAGAACATTTTGAAGCGATTGCATTTTAAAAAAAAGGATGTTGAAAAAATCTATCTTTTAGTTCGTTATCACCTTTTTTACTATAATGTAGGAGAAGTTTCTGAAAGTTCAGTCAGACGACTTCTTAAAAAAGTTGGAAAAGAAAACATAGAAAAACTTCTTCAAGTTAGAATGGCAGATAGAATTGGATCAGGAGTTCCAAAAGCAGAGCCGTATCGTCTTCGTCATATGCGCTATATTATAGAAAAAGTTTCTTTAGATCCTATAAACACAGGAATGTTAGAAATTGATGGAAAAGAAGTTATGGAAAAAATGAACCTTTCTCCAGGACCACTAGTTGGAGATGTTTTGAATATAATTTTATTAGAAGTAATAAATAATCCCAAAAAAAACAAGAAAGAAGTTCTTGTGAAATATATTGAAGATTTTAAAAAATTAAAAGAGAAAGAGTTAAGAGAAAAAGCCGAAAAGGCACGAAAAGAAATAGAAAAGATAGAGATCAAGAGAGATGAGATGACGAAAAAAAAATACTGGGTTAGTTAGTAACCTAAATGATATAACGCAGAATGCAAGTCTTTATTTTTCAAGAATAATGTTATATAATTGAAATTAATATTAATTAGCGGGGTATGGTGTAATGGCAACACGCTTGCTTTGGGAGCATGTATTCTCGGTTCGAGTCCGGGTACCCCGACAAAAAACCATAGAATAGAGATGGAACTAAACAATCCTTAAAAAACAAGGATTGTTTAGTTTGTATCTTGCACCCTTTATTTGACTTTCATTATTTTTTGTTTAAACTTGAATAAAGGAGGGGCAGAGCCCTGTTAAAAAAATGAATAAAAACGAAATGGAGATTGAATCAAAAAAAACAGAAAAAGAAGTTGAAAATTTGCGCAACTATCTTCAAGAGTTAACATTTTTTCTTCCACTTGCCTTCTGTAAAGTAAATTCTTTGGATTATATAGTTGTTTGCAGTCAGGTTTTTAAAACAGTAACTGGCTATCAAGAGGTTGAGTTAATTAATAAACCAGTTTACTTTTTATTTAAAGACAAAGGAAAGATAGAAAATTTCGTAATTAGGGCAATTAGCAGAAGAAGCATTGTTGAAACGGAAGAAGTTGTTATTACTAAACAAGGAAAGGAAATTCCAGTAAATATCTCTGTTCTTGCTACTACTAATGAAGAAAATGAGTTTGATGGATATTTTTTAACGATTACTGATATAACAGAAACAAAAAGGTTCGAGCAAGAACTTGAAAGAAGAATTAAAGAAAGAACGAAAGAACTTGAAAAAACAAAAGAAAGACTTCAAGAGTCAGAGAGAATTTTAGAGATAAAAGTAAATGCAAGAACAAGGCAGTTAAGAGAAACAGCTCAAACACTAGAAGAAAAAGTTAAAGAAAGAACAAAGATACTTGAAGAAAGAACGAAAGAACTTGAAAGAAAGGCAGATACTGAAGAAAAAAGTAGGACAGCTCTTCTTAATCTTGCTGAGGACTTAGAGCAAGCATCATCAAAAGCACAAGAAGAAAAAGAAAAAACATTAGCAATAATGGATAATTTTGCTGACGCTCTTTTCTTTTTTAACAACAATAAGGAAGCAGAGATGATAAATCCGGAAGTGGAAAAAACTTTTAATATAAAATCATCAGAAGTGATTGGAAAAAGTTTTCTTGATCTAAGAGAAGAGAACAACAGCCTTAAAGCAGTTTTTGATAGTATCATAGAAGAGGGAAAAGAAGTTTTTCGTAAAGAGGTTCGCCTAGGCAAAGATGTTTTTGTTGAAGTAACATCTATTCCGATTTTCCAAAAGGATGAAGTGATAGGTACTCTTGTTGATGTTCATGACATTACAAGAGAGAAGAATATTGAAAAAGTGAAAACTGAGTTTGTTTCTTTAGCTGCTCACCAGTTAAGAACCCCTCTTGCTGGAATAAAGTGGACACTGGAAACAATTTTAGAAGAAAAAGATGAGGCAAATATTTCTGAGGAGATAGTTGATTTCATAAAAAAAGCTGCTGAGGCAAACGAAAGAATGGTTTCTTTGGTAAATGACCTTCTAAATGTAACAAGAATTGAAGAAGGAAAATATGTTTATGATCCAAAAAATGTTAATATGAAAAAGGTGATTGAAGCGTCTCTTAAAGAACACAAAGAAGAAATAGAAAGAAAAGGAATAAAATTCTCTCTATCTCAGCCAGAAGAAGATGTTTCATTTGTAAAAGCAGATGAAGAGAAAGTAACGCTTGTTGTTCAAAACTTTCTTGATAATGCTCTTAAATATACAACAGAGGGAGAAATTAGCTTAAAATTGGAAGAACTGAAAGAAGAAAAAAAGATAAAGGTTTCTGTTTCAGACACAGGAGTTGGAATACCAGAAGAAGAGAAAATAAAAATGTTTAACAAGTTTGTTCGTGGAGAAAATGTTCAAAGAATGGATACCGAAGGATCAGGATTAGGTCTTTTTATATCAAAGAACATTATAGAAGCTCACAAAGGAGAGATAGGGTTTGACTCTAAGGAAGGAGAGGGAAGTGTATTTTTCTTTACTCTTCCAATAGTAGAGTAAAAAATTTGACAATGTTTTTTAATAGGTATAAAATTATTTTATAAAATTGTTACTTTGTAATTTTAAATTTATGAAAAAAATTATTATAGTAGAGGATGAAGAAATTCTTCGCAATTTACTAAGAAAGAAGCTTGAAATTGAAGGATATGAAGTTGAAACTGCTGAAGATGGTGAGGTAGGAATTAGAAAGATAAGAGAGACAAAGTTTGATCTGATTCTTCTTGATATTATTATGCCAAAAATGGGAGGATTTGATGTATTAGAGGTGATGCAGAAAGATGAAAATATTTCTGACATTCCAGTTATTGTTATTTCTAACTCAGGACAACCAGTAGAGATTGATCGTGCTCAAAAATTAGGGGTCAAGGATTGGGTTGTTAAGACAGAGTTTGATCCTCAAGAGGTTATAAAAAAGGTAAAAGAACAGATCGGATTAGATGAAGGTAGTGAGCAGTAAATTAAAAATTAAATACTATTAATAAATATAATTTATTATGACTAAAATCTTAGTCGTTGAGGACGACAAATTTCTTCGAGAGATGATTTCTCGTAAATTGGAGAAAGAAGGATATGAAGTTCATCAAGCGATAGATGGTGAAAAAGGAGAAGAAAAAATAAAAGAAGTTAAACCAGATATTGTTCTGCTTGATCTTATCCTTCCTGGAATAGATGGATTTGAAGTTCTTGAAAGAACAAAAAAAGACCCAGAAGTAGCTGAGATTCCAATTATCATTCTTTCTAATTTAGGACAAAAAAGTGAAGTGGAAAGAGGTTTAAATTTAGGAGCAGTTGATTTCCTTATTAAAGCGCACTTTACTCCTGCAGAAATTGTCAGAAAAATAAAAGAAATAATATAATATATGCCTTGCTTTGCAACTTTAAGTAAGCAAAAGTTTTTATATACCTGGGTTGCCTGAGGTCAAAAGTGTTGTGTTGTCTTTAAAGAAAAAGGTCTTAGAAAGGACCTTTATTTGTTATTGGGATTGGAAGGTGTGTCGGGCCCATAGCTCAGTTGGTAGAGTGTGGCAATCGCAATGCCAAGGTCGTCGGTTCAAGTCCGACTGGGTCCACTAAATTTTTTTATCAATTAAAATAATAACAAGCTAACAGCCATAATAATCATTCCTATAACCAATCCAAAAATTGAAAGGTGATGTTTTCCATATTTTTCTGCAGAGGGTAATAAACTATCAAATGAGATAAAGACCATAATTCCTGCAATCAAAGCAAACACAATACCTATGACTACATCATTAATGAATGGTCTTAAAATTAAATAACCTAAAATTCCTCCAACTGGTTCTGCTAATCCTGAAAGAAAAGAATAAAAAAATGCTTTTTTTCGGCTTCCTGTTGCATAAAATATTGGAATAGATACTGCAATCCCTTCGGGAATATTATGAATTGCTATTGCAAACGCGATTGCGAGCCCCAATTCTAAACTTGTCATAGTGCTTAAAAAAGTGACCAATCCTTCTGGAAAATTATGGATGCTTATTGCCAATGCCATTAAAAGTCCAACACGATATAATTTTTTGAATTTCTTAGCTTTTTCCTTGTCATCCAATTCTTCAATCTTATGCATTTCATGGGGATTTTCATAACTTGGAACTAATCTATCAATTAATGCTATAATCCCAAATCCTACAAAAAACGAGGTAATGCAAATCCATAATCCTATATTTCCTAAATTTAAGAAAAGTGTTTCTTGAGCATGAGCTAATAATTCAACAAATGAAATGTAAATCATTACTCCTGCTGAAAATCCTAATGAAATAGATAATACTTTTGTGTTAGTTTTTTTTGTAAAAAAAGCCAACAAACCACCTATACCTGTTGAAAGCCCTGCAAAGGAAGTTAATAATACTGCAATCCAAAAATTTGAGAATTCTATCATTTTTTTACTTCCTTTTAAACATTAGAAAAGCCAAAATAACTTGTATAATCGCCAGACATTCAAATATTAAAAATATACTAAATTTTTCTAATGGAAATTGAGATATTGGAACTCCCAAATGAACAGTCATATGCAAAGGAGTATAAATCAGAATAATTAAAGGAAATATAATTAATAGATAATGGGAGATGTTTTTCTTCTCTTTTTTGAATTCTTTAAAAGAGAGAATCCCAATCCACATTGTTAATACTGTAGCAGTCAATCCTAATATAACTCCTTGGAAATAAACAAAATCACAAGCATAAAAAATCACCTTGGATATAAAATATAGAGAACCAAGCAGAATATAAATAAGATATATTTTCTCTTTTGTGATTTTCATCTTTTATTACCTTTTATTATTTTTGGCAAAAATATCCTAGTTCTTTTTTTATATTCAAAATATTTCTAATACAAATTAACATTTTTAAAAGGAATCAACGCTAAAATTACTGCCTCTGTATAACACTTCGTTCTATCAACTACATCTCCTGTCAAAATTCCAACTGCTCCATTCTCCTGCTTTGAATTATTACGCTGAAAAACAATATCATCCGCTTCGCCGAGTTCTTTACC
>JAYEKQ010000033.1:0-10621 GCA_034661095.1 Patescibacteria group bacterium
GTAGATTGACTGTGGAATATATCCGATATTTTTCTGCCATCCTTGAGTGTTTTCTTTAATATTTTTTTTATCCACTAAAACTTTTCCTTTTGTTGGCTCTAAAAGTCCTAAAATAGTATCAACAAGAGTTGTTTTTCCTGCTCCTGTTGATCCAACAAGCCCTACGGCTGAACCTTTTTTAATTGACAGAGAGATGTTTCTCAATACTTCTTCGCTATCATAGTAAGCAAAGCTAATATCTTTAAGACTAATTTCTTTCTTAAGATTTAGTCTTTTTTCCTTTTTTTCTCTATTTTTAACTTCTTCTTCAAAATTTATAAAGTCTTTATGAATTGGATCTAAAGCATATATATTGTAACGAAGACTACTATAGTGACTGATAATATTGTTTATTGCAGGTAAAAGACGCTGAATAGAAAGCGCAAAAAGTGCTAGCACAGAGGCAAGAGCACCAATAGAGTATCCCTGCATAAGAAGAGTAAGTGCTATCAAAAGAACTCCAATAACAGCAATTGTTTCTATAACAGGCTTCACGCTCTGTCTTGTTGTCTGTTGAAATATGTGTGATCTTGCAAGAAGGTCAATGCTTTTTTCAAACCTTCTAAGAAACCACCCTTGACGATTCATTATGGTAGCATCTTTAAACCCTCCCACTCCTTCGTTTACTGCCTTAATTGCTCTTCCTCTTTCTTCTAACGCCCTTAAACCATACTTGTGCATACGATTTTTGGTTATTTTTAAGAACAAGAAACTTACTCCTCCAAGAACAGAGATTGTTACAATAGTTACTACTGGCTCAACAATAAGAAGAAGAATAAAAATAGCAAGTGCCATCACACTTTCAGTCATAATCTGTAGAACAGGAAGCATAATACCTGTAGCAATCGTTCGTGTTTCATTGGTAACATTTCTTATCAACTCAGCGCTATTTCTTCTTAAGTGAAAAGAATACGGGACTTTCATATAAACATTAAAAAGACGGGAGGAGATATTTTTATAACGGTTGAAAATAAAGCGATTTTGAGCGTATTTATAAAGCACTAGGTAAGTGTTTTTCAAAACAAAAACCGTTATTAGAAAAACGGTTCCGTAAACTAAAACATCACGAGAATCTTCTATCTCAAAAAAGTTCAAAGCACCAGAAAGAATTTCAATGTCAAAAAGAACTTCAGGGTTAGCAACCACAGCAACAAATCCAGCAACAATACCAATACTAAAAGCCTCAAGAACAGCTCCAACTATCATTAAAACAAAAAGAACTACAAGCTTCCACTTGTCTTTTTGAGGCAATATGTCTTTTAACTTCTTCAAATCTTTTATCATCTGACAGATTTTATCACAAAAAAAGAAAAAACGAAATAAGACTGGATTCCCACAAAAGCGGGAATCCAAAAAAAATGCCATAGGTGTCACCTATGGCATTTTTTTTCAGGCGCTTGGCGCCTATACAATGAGATTCTTCACTTCGCTTTGCTTCGTTCAGAATGACGGGGAGGATTGCCACGCTTCGCTTCGTTCCACTCGCAATGATGAGGAGAGTTTAAGAGATTAATGACAAGAATGACTTAGTGCTTTAATTATTTTAATACAGTTTGATAATTTTTAAGCAAAAATATTGTATCTTTTCGTAAATAATTTTTAACCCACTCCTTAGCTTTTTCATCCAGTAAAAACTCTGCGAGACCATGCAGGATTTCGTTGTCTTTCACCGACTCAATAATAGGAATGCAGTCGGCAATATGCTCTTTGATGATTTTGCCTGTTCCTGCTTTTAACACTTCAGCGTTAATGTCCCAATTGTTTTTGGCAAAAAACCACACATCATAAATATCCCGTATAGCAAGTATTCTGCGATTAGTTAAAGCAACAAGCTTGCTGGCAAAGAGATAATCTTTTTTGCCGACCAACATAGAAATACCAAGATATTCTTTAATTTCATAGTGCTCCTTAATATTCGGTATTAAAATTCTCTTATTTATTTCTACTTTAATATTATGTTCAGCATCACCGTAGGAGAGCAAAAAGAAAATAGTATTTCGTTTTATATAATGGTCTTTAACTTCACCGTATGATTTAAGTATACTGCCAACTTTTTTATAGATTATTTTTTGTGCTACCTCATTGTTTGAAAATAAGTCAAAATCCAAATCAACAGAAAATCTAGTAAGATCATAAAAAAAGTAAGCACAAGTGCCACCCTTAAGTCCAATAAGCGAGGATATGGATGTATCGAAATAAATATCCCTCAGAATTCGTCCCATGATAAGTTGGTGTTTTTCTTTATTGAGCATGTTTCTGATAGTTCTTTAACCGCTTAACAAGTTGTTTATTATCATAAATCTTTACAAATTCAAAACATATATCCCAGTTAATTGGTCGGAGGTTATCAAAGTAAAACTTAGGAGATAGATAAATAGTGTCCAAAAAGGCACGCTCCGAAGTAGCAATACTATAACCTTCTTCTTTCTTTACACCAAGTCCATTATATAAAATGCTATCTTTTAGCTTGCGAAAGATGATTGTGTGCCCGTCAATCTTTTTAGTTATCGGGTAAGGACCAGCTACAAATATTGCCTCATAGTGCTGGAAAATAACGCCTGCTTCACGGAGCACCGTCTCAAAACTGATATAGGAAGGAGTATAAATGCTTCCAGCTAATTCTTTAAAATCATATTCTTTGTTTTTAGCAAAAATACCACGAGAGAGACGGATCAACAACCCTCGTTTTGCATAGTATTTGATTTTAGCAAGGAGATTCGCCGTATTAGTTTCTCCCCAAATCAAAGCAATGTCTTTAGTGGTTAAGATAGTTTTAGGAGAGGCGTATAGCTTTGCAATTAGGTTGTCAGTAGTCATAATCAATTTATTTAATGGAATGGATATTTTTTATACTTTCCATTGTATATTATTAAAAAATATTCGTCAAATAAATATAAGATAGTAAAAACTCTAAACGGAACGAAACGAAGTGAAGTGAAGAATCTCAAAGTGTTTGCAAAGATGATGGGATTCTTCGTTCTGCTCAGAATGACAAGGAGGGCTTTACCTCTCGTTGATTTCAAAATTCAACAGATAATTCTCGCAAAAGCGGGGATCCAAAAAAATGCCATAGGTGACACCTATGGCATTTTTCTTCAGGTGCTTAACACCCATACAATGGGATTCTTTGGCTATCTCCTCACAATGACGGAGGGATAATAGGTTGGCAAAAATAGTGAAAAGTTTTATAATGTTAAAATGACTAAAAAGAAGAAAAATAGAATAAAAGTTATTCCTGAAATTCCTTTTTTATATAAATTAGGAGTTGTTCTTATTCTCTTACTTCCTGTTTTAAATGACTATCCTTTGTTCGCTCCTCCAGCGTTTAGTAAGGGTATTGTTTTTAGAATAATGTTTTTGGGGATTGCTTTGTTTTTTTTGTATGATTTGTTTTTCAAAAAAGAAGATTCTTTTTTCAAAACAATTATCCCAAAGATAAAAGCTAAAAAAGGGTTGTTCTTTTTTGCTCCCCTTCTTTTATTGTTATGGTTAGTAGTTGCAACTATTTTTTCTATTGATCCTAATTTCAGTATCTTTGGAGACCCTTTACGAGGCGGAGGGTTTCTTAATTTTTCTCTAATAATTCTGTTTGGATACTTTCTTTATTTTACTGTTCATAAAAAGAAATGGAGTATTGTTTGGAACACTCTTTTTTTTACTGGTATTATTACATCTCTCATAGCAATAATGCAGTGGCAAGGAATCTTTTTTGAACAAGCAAGTAGACCTCCTGCAACTCTTGGTAACCCTACTATACTTGGAATATATCTTGCTACTCTTGTTTTCCCATTACTATATTTTATTCTAAAGGAAAAAAGAAAAATAAAGAAATATCTTTATGGAGCTTCTTTTCTTTTAATTATGTTTGGATTATTTCTCACCCTTACTCGAGCGGCTTTTCTTGGAGTTGCTATTGGATTAGTGTATTTTGTTCTTTTTTATCCTAAAAAAACAAATCGTATTCGTAGCCTAAAGATCGGCTTTATTCTCCTCTTAATAATATCTTCTTTGGGATTATATTATGTAAACACTAACCCTTTACCAAGTTTTGCAGAAAAAAATGAAACTATATCAAGGTTTGTAGGAAAATTAGATGTAGAAAATGCTCTTAGAGATCCAAGAATAGGAGGATTTGCTATCGGATGGGAGGCAATAAAGGCAAAGCCTGTTGTTGGATATGGTCCAGATAGTTTTGCTTATGCTTTTGATAAGCACTACTATTCTGAAGCCCCTTTCATATCACGAGATATTCCTTGGTGGGATAAGGCGCATAATTTTCCTATAGAAGTTGGAGTTTGGGGTGGTTTTCCGGCAATGGGACTTCTTTTGTTTATTTTTGGTTCTCTTTTTTGGATTCTAAGGAAGGAAAAGAAAGAAACAGAAAAAGAACAAAGTATAGAAATTCACACATTACAAGCAACTATTATTACTTTTTTTGTTGCGAATCTTTTTACTGTTGATGACTTTACAATATATCTTCTTTTTGCAGTAATTATGGGGCAGATATTTTCTATATGCTGTAAAGAGAAAGAGGTTAATATAAAAGAAAAAATTGAGAAAAGAAATACTTTTATTAAATACAAGAATGTTTTTTTATTTTTCTCAATAATTGTCTTTATCTTCTTTGCTAACTTTAACTTGTCAATGTTGTTTGCAAACAGAGATATAAATGTTGCAGAATCACTTTCAAAAGCAGAAAGATGCCCTGAGGCATTAGAGCTTGTAGAAAGAGCAACAGAAAAAGACAACCCTATATCTTTTTATCTTTTATTTCAAAAAGCAATAATTATTAACAACTGTATAGAAACCGAAGAAGAGAAGGAAGAAATACTAAATATATTAAAAGAAGCTTCTAAAAAAAGACCTCTTTACACAAGAGCACACATAAGTGTAGGAACTGTGGCAGTTAATCTTATTCTTTCAAGCGAAAATAAAGAGGACTTTGTTGACACTGCCATAGAATCTTTTTCAACTGTTTCTGAGATAAGCCCTTACCGCCACGAATCTTATGCAAACTTATCAATTTTATATATAATAAAAAATGATTTTGAAAAATCTTTAGAAAACGCAAATATATGTTTAGAAGCAGAAGAAGAAGCGGTTTGTTATTTTTCAAAAGGATTTTCTCTTTTTGTTCTTGGAAATGAAAAAGAAAGCAAAGAAAATATAGAAAAAGGAGAAGAGTTAGGATATGAAACCACAGAAACAATAAACAAACTTATTAAATATCAGGTAGAAACAAAGCATTACGAAGAGACAGTTTTTCTCTACTTGTTCTTGATAGATTATAATCCAGACGATGCGCAAAATTATTCATCTTTAGCAACTGTTTATAGAGAATTAGAAGAGTATGAAAAAGCAAGAGAGTGGGCTTTGAAAACGCTTGAGATAAGCCCACAAGCGAAGAAAAATGTAAGAGAATTCTTAAAGACTCTTCCCGACTAAAACTTTACGAATAGTTTTTAGGATAATAGACAGATCCAAAAAAAAGGATCTGTTTTTTATATAATACAAATCATACTTAAATTTCTCTTTGGCTTCTTTCGCAGAAGCAGATGCTGGATAGTGAATCTGGGCCCATCCAGTAACTCCTGGTTTAATTGTATGCCTTAAACAGTAAAAAGGAATTTCTTTTTCAAATGTTTTTACAAGCTTTATCCACTCTGGCCGAGGTCCAACAAAAGAAATATCTCCTTTAAATATATTAAAAAACTGAGGGATTTCATCTAAATGAAGTTTTCGGAGCATCTTTCCTGTTCTTGTTACTTCTTTTTCATTGTTTCTTCTCCAAATTTCGTTATTCTGATTCTCAATAGTTGTCATCGTCCTAAATTTATACAATTTGAAGACTTTTCCATTCTTACCTACTCTTTTCTGTGTATAGAAAACAGGACCCTTAGAGTCCATTTTTACCGCTAATGCGATGAAAGGAAAGAGAGCAATAGTGAATACAATTCCAATTGCAGAAAAAACAATATCAACACTTTTTTTTATCATTTTCTCAGTATTTTTTTCAAAACGAGAAGCGTTCTCTAAAAACCAACCCTCATCAACAGCTTCTATTGGAGTTTTCTTCATTAAAAACTCATAAAAATCAACAAAGCTAACATAATTCAAGTTAAAAGGAATAGTGTTAAATATTTCTTGAACCATTTTTTTGTCTCCGTTAAAAAATGTTGGAAAAATGACTGTTTCTATTTTTTCTTTTTCAACAACTTCTTTTAATTTATTTATATCTGAAACAACTCCATATTTTGCTGAACCCGAAAAGGGTAGCAACTTTTTACGATGTTTATCGTTAAGAGAGAAAAAGGCTACAATCTTGTAACCACACAACGAAAGCATTTTTTCATCAGCAACATCTTCCACTCCGGGAACAAAGTCTATTAAGATTATTTTTTCTTTAAACTTTCTGTTTTTTAAAGCTAAAGTTATTATATACCTCCACAAGAAGGTTAAAATAGCAAAAAACAACACATGAATAATCAGAATAGTTTTTGGAGTAATAACTGCTACTTTATCAAAATAAAAATAAACTACTGCAAAGACTACTGCTAAAAAAGAAAAAGCCGTTATATTTTTAAAAAAATTAAAAATCTTTTTCAGTGGAGGAACTTCGTAAAAATTAAAGGCATAAAGAATAATCGCCCAAAAAATAAATACAAAAGAGAACTGTTGCACAAAATCAGTTGTTTGAGGCCCAGGAAGAAAAGAAAAATCACCATAACGGATTGCTAAGGCGAGAAAGAGAGCTCCATACATCAGAAAAACATCTCCTATGAGCATTATTAATTTTAACAATCTTCTTTTTTTCATAAAATTTATTACAACATTTTAAGATTCTTCGGCTATTGCTTTAAGGTGACAGAAGTAGTTCACAACAACAGAAACTATATCATAACAGTGATTTTGTTAAAAATTGTTCTATTTCTTCTGATCTTAAAAGTCTAACATCATCAGAAACTTTCGATAATCCGTATGATTGCCCTTTAGAAATGCCAACATACTGAACCTTTTTGTTGAAAGCTTGTACTTCTTCTACTGCTGGCACTAAATCTGTGTCAGAACTAATTAAATAAGCGGTATCATATTTTTCTTGTCTAGCAAATTTAACCATCTCTATCGCCAAACGCACATCAACGCCTTTTTCGTGATAAACCTTGTTGGGATGTCTAATTAATTGCCCATGGGTAATAATTATATCTTGTTTCTGTAATCTTCTAAATAACTTTTGTTGATTTGCATACATTTTCTCACTTTTATTGTCACCATTCTTTCGTTTTACTACACCAAGATAATAATGAATCTCTACTAGTTCGTTAGGATGAGAAAGCCATTCAGAAAATTTCCTAAAATTAAAATCAAGTAAGCTGTATTTGTAATCTAATTTAGATGCTAAAGTTCTTAATTTAAAATAAAAATTACTTCCATCTATAAAAACTATTGCTTTTTCACTCATAAATAAAAAACTGCCGTCGTTCACCGAAGTGAAGGAAGGCAGTGGGTTTAACTACTATAATAATATCAAATAAAAAAAATGTGTCAAGTGCCGTGTATTTATTTTTAATTTTTCTAATTTTTTGCAACATTTATTTGTTTAGAATTTAAAGTTTAAGCAAATTATACATATTTATCGTCTCTTTGACAACTTTTTTATCTGAAAATTCTTTTTTAACAAGTTCTCTTGATTTCTTTCCAAAAATTTTTCTCTTCTCTTCATTGTTAATCAATTGTTCTATCTTTTCTGCTAAAAGTTCACTATTGTTTGGCTGTATTACAAACCCGTTCACACTGTCTTTCACTACTTCTCTACATCCCGATACATCAGTTGTTACCAGTGATAACTCCATAGATCCTGCTTCAAGAAGTATTTTAGGAACCCCTTCTCCTGAATTAGCAGGAAGAGTAAAAACATCAGAAACAGAAAGAAGTTCTCTTATATCCCTTCTTTCTCCAACATACTTAACAAAACCTTTACTATCCCACTCTTTTATTTTTTCTTCAGGAACTCCTGACGGATTTTCTAAGTCAAGAGGACCAACAAGCAAAAATTCAACATTTTTTTGCTGTTGACACCTGGTGTCAACAGCTTTTTTTTTGATTATTTCAGCAGCTCTAGCAAAATCAGCCACTCCTTTCTGATAAAGCATTCTTCCTATGAGAGTAATTACTATTTTGTTCTCTAGATTAAACTCTTTTATTATCTTCTCCTTTTCCTCTTTTTTTATTTTATCTTTGGAGAAATATTCAAGATCAACTCCAGAGCTTTTGATAAGCTTTGTTTTTTCTTTTGGAATTATTCCTAAAGAAATAAAAAGATCACGATCGTCTGGGTTTTGAAATGTTATCTTCTCTGTTTTTTTTGCTGCTATTTTGTAGAGAAAAACAACTATCTTCTTCAAAAATCCCTCTTTCTCAAAAACATAACCAAGCCCAGTTATGGTGCAGTAAATTTTTTCCACCCCTGCTAATTTCTGAGCAAGCGTTGCATAGATACAAGGTTTAATTGTGAAATTGTGGCAGATATCTGGTTTTTCTTTTCTACAAAACCAAAAAATCCTTAAAAAATAAAGAAGATCTCCACCAAGAAGATCAATACTTCTTTTTAGTGGGGTTTCTTTAAAAACAAATTCTTTTTCAAGTTTTTCGTAAAAATAAGGAGTTTCTCTTGGTGAACAGGCGTAAACCTTAAAATTTAGTTTTTTCATCTCTTGCATCAGCTTTAAACGGAAGTTGTAAAGCGAGAAATCAGTATTAGAAAAGTATGCTATCTTTTTCATTGCTTTATTTTACATAAATTATAGAAAGTTGTCCACGAGATTGCTTCGTCGCTCTGCTCCTCACAATGACGAAAGACCTGTTGACTTCGGAAGTCAACGAGCTATTCGTAAGAGAAGTGGCGTATATTGTTCATTTTTTCTTTTTCGATCTCTTCACGAGTAGTAATCATATCTCTGCAGAGCTTCTTTATTTCATCTGGAGTTCCTAAAATTTCTCTAAGACGAGAAACATCAACCACGGGAGAATTTCTAAGTCCTAAAATATCAGCAAGACTGGAAAAAGGAAACTGTATAGCCCACTCCCAAGCTTTTTCAAAGTTATTAACAGCCCACTTATATCCTTTTGGGTGCATCTCAAAGGTGTTTTTTACTACCACATAAGGAACTACCCATTGTAAATAGTTATCGGAATCTATAACTTTAATAACATATGGCTGAAGAACAGATCCTTTCTGATTGTGCCTATCATTAAATCGCTTTGCTGTACTTATATTAAACTTCTGCATAAACTTAGATACTCCGTCATCTTCTATTTGCTGAGCAATTATATGATCGTGGTTATAATTAAAAGAAAAAGACCAAATAGACAATAAAGGCTCTCTCTCTGGCCAAAATTCAGGCCAACTAAAAAAATAATCTTTTTTATTTTCTTTTTTAGCGTTTTTTCTTTTCTCTTCCAACTCTCTAAACCAGTTCACTCGAGAAGAACAGTCATTAAAATAAAATAAAGTTTGTAAATTTCTCCATCTTTCAGTATCATCATAGGCAAAAGGTAGCCCACGCGCGCCTTTTCTAATTATATGAACAGGATATTCACTTGATATAGGTTCTCTTCTCATATAATAGAAATATAACATGTTGACTTCGGAAGTCAACGGGGCTGGGTGACGAAAAGCTTGTTGACTTCCGAAGTCAACGGGCTTTGGGAAACCAAAAACCCGCCTGGTTTGGCGGGTTTTTTGGTGTCCTATTTTTTAATTTGTTTAGCAAATTAAATGTTAGGTAGCGTCACCAAGATAGACACTTAATCTGTCTGTCTCCATTTCATCTACTGCCTCCCAGTCATCTTGGCTCCATGTTTGACCAGTAAGACCATCTGATGCATGACCCCAAACAAAGTTTTCTAATTCTAATCTAACAAATGTAGAACCATTAGTAGTACTGTCTACTCCAATATCTCCAACTACATCAAATGTCATTGTTTCTGTTTTTTCTATGAGATAGTATGTGCCTCCATCAGTATAATCACCCCCAACAGCAATATCAACAGACCAAGTAGAATTAGTTACACCAGAATAAGTAGCAAATACTAAAGCATTTGCAAGAGTGCTACCAAGATAAATGTCACCACCTACTGCTGTTACTTCAAATGTGAGGTAAGCATCGGCAACATCTCTAGCGTCTGTTCTTTCAATTCCAGAATCAGTAAGTTCAAACTCAGGAACTGCTGTGTATAAGTATTGAGTTTTTCCTGCTCTTTCATTATCATCTTCAATTGAGTTTTCTTCGGCATCAACTGCTGTTACATTTTCAAGAGTTGCTGTAATTTGCTCTCCTTCACTAAGTACATCTTCTCCGTAAACATCAATTACAACTTCTATTTCTACTGTTTCGTCTTCACCTAATGCAATATAATCAATTTCAAAGGCTTCACTGTGAGAATTATCACTATCAAATGAAGTTGCTTCTTCAATAAATGTTCCGTCAACATATAAGCGTAGTCTTGCTAATGCGACATCTGCATCTAATGTTGCAGTATCAACTTTAACAGTAACATCAGTAATTTCTGCGTCTCCTTCATC
>JAYEKQ010000034.1:0-2041 GCA_034661095.1 Patescibacteria group bacterium
TGCAACAAGTGTTCTGCCTGTAAAGATATTATGGATAATAGAGCGATGGATATTGTAGAGATAGACGCTGCTTCTCATCGGGGAATTGACGAGATAAGAGAATTGCGTGACAATGTCTATTTTGCACCATCAAAGCTTAAATATAAAGTATTTATATTAGATGAATCTCATCAATTAACATCAGGAGCAGCGAATGCTTTTTTAAAAATATTGGAAGAAGCTCCTTCTCATGTTATATTTATATTAGCGACTACTGAACCACAAAAGATGATATCAACAATAATATCCCGCTGTCAAAGATTTGATTTCAGAAAAATATCAGTTTTAGAAATAACAAAAAAGTTGGAAAAAATAGTAAAAAAAGAGAAAGGAAAAGTTGAAAAAGAAGTTTTATCAATGATTGCATCTTTAGCCGGAGGATCAATGCGTGATGCAGAGAGTACTTTGTCACAAGTGTTATCTTTTGCCCCAAAAGATGGAGCGATAAAAAAAGAAGATGTTAAAAGTTTTTTGGGAATAGTTGAAAGAGAAGTAATTGGTGATTTTATTGATGCCCTACTTCAAGACAAAGCAGTTGAAGCGTTAGATCTGTTGGAAAAAGTTCTTTCTCAGGGAACATCTTCTGAAAATTTTTATAGTAATTTGATATACTACTTGAGAGAAATGATGGTTCTTAAAATAATATCTCAAAAGGCAAGTGATACAGAATCATTAACAAGCTCTCTTCTTATTAAGTTTACAGAAGAAGAAGTAGAAAGAATAAGAAAACAAATTGAACCGTTAAGCACCGATGATATAAAAAAGATAATAGATTCATTCTTTGAAGCAGGAGAAAGAATAAAATACTCCCCACTCCCTCAATTACCCCTAGAAGTAGCAGTAGCAGAAACAACAGAAATCTTGAGAAAAAGGAAAAAATAAGATATAATACTCTCATAAATCAATATTTTGCCGGGTCGTCTAATGGTAGGACGGTAGGTTTTGGTCCTATTAGTCTAGGTTCGAGTCCTAGCCCGGCAGCAAACAAAAAAAAGATGACAAAGGTGCAACCTTTGTCAACTAATCTATACCACAAAAAAGTGGACACATTAAAAATGTTCACTTTTTATATTCATCCCACTGTCATTCTGAATAAAACGAAACACAACACTGTCATTCTGAACGAAGCGTAGCGAAGTGAAGAATCTCATCGTATTCTCTCCATTATTGCGAGAGCTTTAACTCGTGGCAATCTTTCGTTGTTGACACCAGGTGTCAACAAACATTTTACTCTCATTCTTTTTCCCATTGTCATTCCCAGCCATGTGCTCGGCTACGACTGAGTATTGACTGGGAATCCAGTTTTGAACATTTGAATTTATGTTATCAATCCCCGAGGTGAGACCTCGGGAAATCTCCCTCGTCATTCTGAACGAAGCAAAGCGTAGTGAAGAATCCCATTATATCTTCACCGTCATTGCGAGCGGAACGAAGTGAAGTGTGGTAATCCCATTATCCTTGCAATTGTCCAAGGTGACACCTTAGACATTCCACGAGAGTAAAGCCCTCACAACAACAGTGAAATACCTTGAAATGAGATTTTTTATCCATGTCTACTTTTTGGAGTACAGATCAGTCGCACCTGTGTTATGAAAAATATTAACCACTCTATCAAGAGTGGTTTTTTGTTTCCCAATCCAAAACATTGGATACTCTACTCCTCTCTAATAATTTAAAATTCTGAAATTTTTTCAGATTTTTTTATTTTTATGCTATTATAAATTTGGAATTGATAAATTTTAAAAATGTCAAAAATATTAAAATCAGTTAAGAAAAAACCATATTTTACAGAAGACAAATTTGTGCTTTATTTAGGTGATAAGCTTGTTGACACCAGGTGTCAACAAGCATCTTGCTGTCATTCTGAGGCGAAACCCCCATGTCCATCCCCGGGTTGGACATGGGGTTGGACATGGGAATTGTAGAAGTTAACTAATTCATTGACAGAATTAAGGTGCTAAGCACCTTAATGTTTATAATCGTTATCAATCCCCGAGGTGAG
>JAYEKQ010000035.1:0-10427 GCA_034661095.1 Patescibacteria group bacterium
GAAAACTCCTCCACCAAGAGATGCTAACCCAACAATTATTCTCAATACTTCTAGGTGTCCAATTATTGCCTCAAAAAGCTTTCCCCAAACAAAAACAAACATTCCGTAAATTATTACTGTTGTGGCAATAAAAAGACCTCCAAAAAAGAATATCTTCTTTTTTGAATTAAAGACAAGAACTATTGATAATATTAAAATCAACGCTCCAATAGAACAAACATTAAACCCATCAACCGAACCAAGAATTACTGCAATAACAGGAAGTGACCATCCTTCAATATCAACTTCAATATTGAGAAAAGGAATATTAATCAAACAACAATCTCTATCAACAACCTCCCCTTCAATCGCCTTCACGAGATCTTCTTCCTCTCTTGTTGTAAAATCTCTCAGTTGAAAAAAGTTGTCCTCAATAAAAATTGTTGGCGCCATTATTCTGTAATCAAAAACTCCATGAATTTCGGCAATCTCACTTAGTTTTTCTGCATTACTTATCGGATAAATAATCAAATCAACATTATCATACTCTTCTACTTTTTCTGTCAAAAAATCTTTTGTGTTCTTACAAACCGAACATAGTCTATCATCAAAATAATGTATAACTATTTTTTCATTATCTTCGCTTTCTTCGGCATTAACAGGAAAAGGAAAAATAGTAATTAACAAAACAAAAAATGACAAAAACACGAAAAATTTATTTTTCATAGCAGTAAATGTTATAAAAATTAGAGGAATATTATATAAAAACAATATATCACTTTTCCTAAAAAAGTAAAGAAAAAAAACTGTTGACACCAGGTGTCAACAGCTTTTTATTTTTTAATAAACCTCCATTCTGACTCTTTTAAATCGCCAAGTTTATACTTATCTATTCTTACTCTTAATATATCAAGAACAGTACAGTTAAAAACTTCAAACATTCTCCTAATCTGTCTCTTCTTCCCTTCTCCCAAGATTACTCTATACTTCTTGCTTTCAATTCTTTCAATTTTTTTTGCTTTCGCTTTTGTTTTTTCTCCTATATCAACCCCCTCCTTCATCTTTTCAACTACCTCTTCATTTATATTTTTACTGGTTTCCACAAGATACTCTTTTTCATGAGAAAAAGAAGGGTGAGTTAAACGATATGTAAAATAGCCATCATTGGTTAAAATCACTAATCCCCGACTATCTTTATCTAACCTCCCAACTACAAAAAGCCGTTCTTTTCTTTTCACTAAAGAAAAAACATTCTTCTCCCCTTTCTTTTTTTTGTTTGTGCAGAGATACTCTTTTGGCTTATTCAAAGCAATGTAAAGAAGTTTACTTTCTTTTTCTATTTTTCTTTCATTAACAACAACCGTATCACTATCATTGACCCGCGTTCCTAAAACAGAAATTTCATTATTTACTTTAACTTTCCCCTGTCTTATCAACTCCTCTGCTTTCCGCCGTGAACAATAACCACTATTAGCTATAAACTTCTGCAAAACAACATCTGTTTTTTTAATATTCATAATAATGTTCTAACACAAAAAGACATTTCACAGTAAATAAACTCTCAACAGGCCATGCACAATGCGTAACCTGTTTTTATATTCCTAAATTAGCTCTTGCTAATGTTTCTAAAAACTTTGGAATAACAATTGATATACCAATAATAGGAAAAATAACCACAACCACTGTTATTATAAACTTCCAGAAGAGAACCTTTTTTATTTTCTTTACATTATTATTTATCTCATCAATCTTTTGGTCTTGTTCTTTTATTTTTTCTAAAATTTCTTTTTCCATATTTTATTTATTTTTATTTGTTAACTACCAGCAAGCTCCCTTAATATCTTTTCCAAAACTAAACCGTCCTTTTAATATGTTTTTCATATAAGCTTCTTATACAAAGCTCTTGTTATCTCAATATCGTAAATAGCATCATGTATTTTTGATTCATCAACACCAATTCCTGCATACCTGCAAACTGTTTTTAATTTAAAATCACTCATCTCTCCCCTCTCTTTCATAAATTTCTGAGTTGCTAACACATAAACATCTATCGTGTTTGGCCAAAACCAAGATCCGTAATAATTATCATTGTTTTGAATGAACCACGCTCTCAAAAAATTATTATCAAAAGAGGTGTTGTTATATCCAACAAGAAAAAACTTATCTTTTTTATCATATCTATCTATATGTTTTGAAAGCATCTCAATGAACTGCTTAAAAACAATGTCCATTGACGGATAAACCATAACTTCTTCTTTTGTTTTTCCTGAAATAGCAAGTGCTTGCTCTGATATCTCCATCTCTGGATTTGGTGCAACCTTAAAATCAAAACACTCTTTCTCTTCACCATCAACCTCAATACATCCTGATATCTGATGTACTCCATTTTTAGAAGGATCCAATCCTGCTGTTTCTAAATCGTAAAATAATAATTTCATTTTTTTATATTTTAATTTTCTAAAAATTATAGCTCATGCATGTCCAACCCGGGGATGGATATATGGTTTTATTTGTTTTTAATTTCATTTCTAAGTTTCATCCAAATCTTTCCTAATTCATTTCTTCCGTTCCTTTCTTCTCCCCATCCCCAACAATCATCTTTCGGAGAATCTTCAACAATCATTCTTGCTCCTGTTTGTATTAATTTATGAAACACATATGGATGTTGTTCTAATTTATGTCTTACAATATCTTCCATAATTGAAACTTTAACTTCATCCCAATTATTAGGAGCTTTATCTGCGTTTAGCTTTGCAAATTTATAAGTTTCATGAGCCGACTTCATATTATAAATCTTTTCAGATAATTCTGGAGCAGTTTCAAAAAAATGAGATGCTTGATAAGCATGTTCAGATGTTTACCAAATTTTTCCTTTCCACTCAACTGCAAAACTAGAAAAGTTTGAAAAACAATAAAATTCTCTCTCATAAAAACCAACTATCTCTCCTGAAGTTTCAAGTTTAGAATCTCTGTTTTGATATTTTATATTGACTTTGTTATTTTCTTCCATATTTTTACTTCCCTTTAATTTTAAATTTTAATGAAATCATAATATTAAGGTTATTATACAATTAATTTAATAATAAACAAAAATTAGTTAACTAACTTCTCTGATTCTTCTTGAAAGTGTTTATCTACTTCAGAAACTTCTTTGTTTACTTCTAGCGCAGTATCATTTAATCCCATTAATCTTAATCCTTCCAAAGATCTAACTCTGGAAAGGGCAACATATCCCATTCCTGGTTCAAAAGATTTACTTAGATCTATCTCTGCAAAATCAAGCGTTATTCCTTGACTCTTGTGTATTGTAATTGCCCACGCTAAGCGAAGTGGAAACTGCTCAACTTCTGCTCTAAACTCTCCATCTTCTTCAACCCTCCACTTCTCTCGCTCTACTTTTATAATTTTTCTATTACTTGTTTCAACCAATACAAAACTGCCCTTAATATTAACCACCCTTCCCATTGTTCCGTTAACATAACCTTTTTCAAAGTTATTCTTAACAAACATTACCGTTGCCCCCTCCTTAATTTCAAGAACTTTTGGAACAAGCAAACCTTTTTCCAGTGCTTCCACTAATCTATCTGGCCCTCTTCCGTGCATATAAAACTTCTTTTTTGTGTTTGATATTTTATCCAATTCTTTTCTGTTTATATAATCAACATTAACATTATGAGTGTAAAGTTTTGTTACATCAATTTCTTTTTCTATCTTTGCATTATTTCTGCCTTCTAATAAAGACAAGGCATCACTATCAACACTGCTACTTCTTATCGCATTAAGAACTGACAACAACCCATTTCCTTTGTGACGATGTTGCTCTGTAAGATAACAAATTTTTAAATCAAGTTTATCCCAGACGCTACTTTTATATGCAAAATTAGTTCCTGTAGAGTATAAGTTTTCTTCTCTAAATATTGGAGGAAGTTGAAAAAAATCACCACATAAAACAACTTGCATTCCACCAAACGGTTCATCAACATTACGAAACACTCTTATAATTCTATCTGCAATGTCAAGATGACTTCCTGATAGCATTGATATCTCATCAATAATAAGAACGCTAGCTTTATTTATTTTTTTCTTGAGATAATCTCTTTTTAAAATTCTATTCAAACTAGCATTATTAAGATCATTAATAATGCCCATCCCCGTAAAAGAATGAATAGTAATTCCTCCTAAGTGAGTAGCCGCAATCCCAGTAGAAGCTGTTATTCCAACAGTAATCTTTTTTTGACGCAAATAATTTATATATTTATTTAAAACATATGTCTTTCCACTTCCCGCACACCCCGTCAAAAAAACATTATGCCCACCCTTCAAAATCTCAAGCGCCTTTTTTTGTAACATAAACGAAAATTAATTTAATCCTGTGAAAGAAATTATTTTTTGAACTCTTCCAACTTGCCCATCTTCCAGTCGGACTTTTATTCCTCGTGAATGAAAATTAGACTTAGTTAAAATATCTTTAACCAGCCCTCTTGTCAATTTTCCAGTAGATTGATCCTTTTTTAAAACAATATCCACCTCTGTTCCTGGAAAAATAGATTTCCTTGTTGACTCTTCACTCATAAAAATAAGTTTTCTTATATTCTTATAATACCACAAAACAAAACCTTTGAAAAACATTAAAACAACCAAATTTTGATTTGTACCCCGTTTAGTGGACACAAATAAAAAGACACACTTCAAGATACTTCATTGTCATTGTAACCGTGATAATCTCTCATAGAATGTTTATGTGTCACATAAGGAAACTGCAAGGATGATGGGATTGCCACGCTTCACTTCGTTCCACTTGCAATGACAGTGAGAAAGTTAAATGTCACGCATCAATTATCCCCGAGGTCTCACCTCGGGGATTGATAATGGTTTAAACATTAAGGAGCTTAGCTCCTTAATTCTGTCAGTGAATTAGTTAACATCTACAAGATAACATCTTTCTGTTGTTCTGGATGAAAAAAAATGACAAAGGTGCAACCTTTGTCAATTCCCTATCATTCTGAACAGAGTGAAATCCTTTCTGTCATTCTGAACGGAGCGTAGCGGAGTGAAGAATCTCATGGTTTTTGCAAAGGTGATGGGATTCTTCACTTCGTTCAGAATGACAGAGAGAAGAAACTCAGAGAATTAAAGAAAGAGTTAGAAAAATACAAAAACTAACTCATAAAAAAATGTTATATGTGTCACATAAGGCATTTTTTATTGACACAGGTTGCACTGATCTGTACCACAAAAAGTGGACACATTAAAAGTGTCTACTTTTTATATTCAAGAAATACTTAAGATAAAATATTTATTCTACTGTCATTTATTAAGGAGCTAAGCTCCTTAATAAGCTCCTTAATAAACACATATCTCAAGAAATGATGCGTTTCACAACTTTTATTTCAGTCTCATATGTTGATTAGAAAACACTATACCTCTTTCTTTTTGTATTGTTAAAAGATCGTTTATTACTTTGTGCCAACTAAATTTTTGCCTCAAAGCAATACCGTTTTGACTAATTTGGTGATAATAATTAGGATCTTCCCAAAGTTTAATGATTTCTTTAGAATAATCTTCGGCATTACGATCTGTAATACAACCAGTAACTCCGTGTTCTATAAATTCCAAAAAAGCTGGTACATCTTTACAAACCACTGTTGGTAGTCCACTTGCTACGCTCTCAAGAACTGATTTTCCAAAAGTTTCTACAATTGAGGGATAAACTGCTATATCACTAGAACTCATAATAAACACCATTTCTTCTTCAGAAACTACGCCATGAATTATAAATTCTTCTTCTAAGTTATTAGAGCAGATACTTTTTAAAAATTTTTCTAGATACTCATTATACAAAGGATTATGACTTTTACCATCATTCCCTGTAAGATGAACTTTAACTTTAAAACCTTTTTCAGTTAAATATTTCACTACAGGAATCAAAAACAAGTGATCTTTTTGCTGTCTAATTCCGTTAGCAGAAAACAAATTTAATTTTCTTTCAGCACCAATTTCAAAACGCTTTTGAATTGGAAAACAATTTTCGTTAAAACCACGATGAACTTTAAAAAACTTTTCTTCTCCTACTTTAAATTTTGAAATTATTGTCTTAATCTCATCGCTAGAAGGACTAGAAATATGTTTAGCTTTACTCAAAACTTGTTTTTCTTGCTCAGTATATTCTTCAGGCACTTCGGAAAAAATACTGTAATGAGCACTAGTCATCATTGGAAAAAACACTGTTTTCTCCAAAGGAAGTAAATTTTGAGAAACCAAGAAAAAAGCGTTAGCCAAGTGAAGAACATAAACTAAATCATAATTAAAAAGAGAATTCTCTTTAAAAAAATCAGCAACTTCTTTTGATCGCTCAATTCTTCTTAAAAAATAATCGGAACCTTTTTCAACTGGCAAACTTCTCTCTTTTAAAGGAATATGATTAAACTTTGGATTGATTTCATTATTTTTTTCTTTTAATTGTTCTTCTGCTTTTTCTTTTTTAAAAGAAGCAGCTGTTACTCCAAGTGGAGTAAAAATATCCACTTTATTGTTTCTATTTACCAATTCAGCAGATAAATATTTCAAAAAAACAGAACCTCCATCAGTATCTTCTGCTATTCTTGGATCTCTACCGGCAATAATAGCGATTTTTTTCTCACTGTTATTTGTCATATTTAATTTTAGTTAAAAGATAATATTTTTCTAATACTGTTTCCCAAGAAAAATCTTTAGCGATTTCTACTCCTTGTGATCCCATTTTTTGTCGTTCTGATTTATTTAATACCAAAAATTCTATCTTTTCTCTTAAAGAACGAACATTCTTAGCTGGAACCAATATTCCATTTTCTCCGTCCTTGACCACTTCTGGAACCCCACCAACATTTGTAGTAATTATTGGCAAACCAACTGACATTGCTTCACAAAAACTCCTTCCCATTGTTTCGGTATGAATATAGGATCCCCCAAGAACAAAGTTTCTTTTCAATATTGGAGTATGACAATAAATATCTGACAACTGATAATAATGATGTATTGAGTTTATTGGTATTTCTCCTGCCATAGTAACAATGTTTTGAAGTCCTAATCTATTTACAAGACGCATTATTTTTTCCTTTTCTGGTCCATCACCAATTAAAAGATAATGAACAGAATCTTTTATTTTGCTTTTAGAAATTGCTCTAAGCACATAATCTATACCTTTGAAACTAACCAATCGACAACTACTTACAATAATAATTTTATCTGCGGGAAGTTTAAATTTTTCTCTTAATTCTAATTTTCTTGAAATTGAAACTGGCTTAAATCTTTTTATATCAACACCACCAGTAACAATTTTCATTTTATTTTTATTCAAACCAAATTTACAAATTTTGCAATAAGAATATCTACTATTAACAATAAGAAAATCAACTGATTTATTTATAGCGCTCACCACAAAGTTCCTTCTTTCTTTTAGTGTTTCACCTTTCCCCATTATTTCAGATTGAGCAATATCATTTCCTCCACTTCTTAACAAAAAAATCATTTGCGGAAATTTTGCTTTTAGCTCTGGCATTACTCTTATCCAATAAAGACTATTAAAAAACAAAACATCTCCTTCTTCAAATTTTAATTTTTTAATAGCTTTATGCATTAAATCTGGTTGAATGGTAGCTTTTTGTGGTAATACTATAGTTTTATCAATATAATTAAGTTCTTTTTTCCCCGAACGAAAACCAATAACAGCACAAAAGTCCATTTTGTTTTGATCTTGCAAAATTTTAGATAACTCATAAGCATGAGCCTCCATTCCACCTATTGGAAGAGGATAATAATCAACTATCAGAGCTATTTTTAGTTTCTTTTTCATGGTTATATTGTTTTGTAATATAATTTAAGAAAAGTTAAACTTAACAAAGTCGGCATCCTAATAAAAAAATATTATTTTCTTTTTAAACGATTATTAACTTTTACAACACTCTCCATTAAAGAAAGTTTTTTATTGAGAGAATTTTTTACCCATCGTAAAAAACCTTCCGTATCTTTAGGTAAACACGATCCTTTAAAAGGACCTTTGTTTTTTATACCATATTCCGGATTCCAAGATGCTTCCGCGCTTTCAACTACCGCTTTAAATATCTTGTCAGCATCAATGTTCATTTCTTCACATACTTCTCTTTGTTCATTAAAAAAAGAAATCTTACAGGCGTTGTATAGATTGTGAACATATTTGTGCATCTCTGCCTCCACTGTATTAAAATAATGAACACTGACTGGAAAATTTTCATAAAATGCACCTAATCTTTTTGCTGCCTTTTCATCTTCCGAACCAATAATAATTACTTTAGGATTTAAGAAGTCTTCTTCTCCAAAACGCTCTCGCAAATATTCCGGATTTGAACAAACACCAAAATCTTTTCCAACTTCCTTTCCGGATAATTCTTCAAGCAAAGGAGTTACAATATTCTTTGTAGTGAAAGGCGGAACAGTGCTTCTTACAACAACAAGCACATATTTGTCTATTTTTTTTAGACAAAAACTAATATCTTTTATAGCTTCTTTTAATTTTTCCACTTGCGGTCCTTTTCTCTTTGTTGGAACTTGGACAGTAATAAAAAAGAGATCAGGAGATCTCTCTTTAAGTTCACTTGTATGTATAGAATCAGACCCTTCATCTTTAAGTTTTTTTACAACCTTGTGATCAATATCAACAAAAACTACATTATAGCCTTTTTTGATAAACCCCTTTCCAGTTGCTTGTCCTATTACGCCACTACCCAAAATAGCTATCTCTTCTTTTAAGTTCATAAATCGTTTGTCAACTTGCATTATTAAATTTTTTTATTATTAAAATAACGCAAGAAAAGAACACAAAAAAACCTTTATTAAATAAAGTTTATATATCAATCCAAATAAGGATGATCATTGAGTACTTGAACCGAATAATCCCCTTCTTTATTTCTTTTGCAAAAAGTAATTCCCGCATTGTCAAACTTAAAAAAATCAGCAAACCTACAAAAAGTTTTATAATCAAATTCTTTTTCCATCATTGAAAATATTATCAGTCTTATTAGCCAACCGTGTGATACTATTAAAACATTTTTTTCTTTAATTTCAGATAAAATGCTAAAAAATTTATCCACTCTTTTTTTACACTCAGTGAAGTTTTCTTCGTCAGAATAATGCCACAAAGAATCGTTTTCATGAAGATCTCTAATCTTTTCCATCTCAATAGTTTCTAAGCTATCTTTTTTCTTCCCTATAAATTCTGATGGTAGTCTTCTCTCCTTTAAACAATCTAAACAAATAATATTCTTTTTTAGCGACTTGTTTACAATTTCTGCTGTTTCTTTTGCTCTTTTCATGGAACTTGAATAGATTATATCAATAGGATTAGAAAATCGCTCAGCTAAAGACTTAGATTGCTTTAATCCTATATCAGAAAGCTTAATATCTTCGGGTTGAAATAAATTTAAAGCATTATATTCAGTTTCTCCATGTCTAACAAAGTATAAGTTCATATTATTTTACAAATCAATTACATTTATTTTATATAATTCGCCAGCTACCATATCACGCACTCACAATAGATCTCCTTATGCAAACACCTATGATAAGTACATGGACAGTTTTCTAAATTTTTGTCTTTTTGACACTTCATAATTTTATTTAAATTTAACTTTTTTCTTTTATCAATTCATCATACCACAAACACCACATTAAATAAAAAAATAACACAGACTTGAAGTGTATCCTGTTTAGTGAACACGGATAAAAAGACACATTTCAAGGTATTTCATCGTGAAATGTCCAAGGTGTCACCTATGGAAAAATGGTTATATGGAAAATTGTATGGAAGATAGAAAATGGAAGATAGAAAATGGATAAAACCTAATTTCTAATTTCCACTCTCTATACTACTTTCTAATTTCTATATAACTAATCTCTCTTTTTTTGTTCCCGAGGTCTCACCTCGGGGAAGAACAACACTGTCATTCTGAACGAAGCAAAGCGTAGTGAAAAATCTCATAGTTTCTGCAAGAGTGATGGGATTCTTCGGCTATCGTCTCAGAATGACAGTAAAATGCTTGTTAACTTCGGAAGTCAACAAGTCTAACTCTTATTATTTTTAAATTCATCTTTAACTTTGCTTAACATATCAATAAAATACAGGCTTGCTGGACTTAACTCTTTTCTTTTTTTGGCTAAATCTCGCCAAGCTATTTTAGACATATTAATACATTTTTCCACTAAAGCATAATACTTATCCAAATCTTTAGCCATTAATTCTTTTAACTCCTTAATAACTATTTTTATCTTTTTTAAATATTGACATGTTTTTTAAGAACTATAAAGTAATTAGCTTCATATAATTTTATATTCTTTTGTTTTTAAATTAACTTCTAAACCTAAACTAATTTCTTTATTTTTCCATTCAATTTTTATTATATGATCATCACTTTCCAGAAGTAAAAATTCACCTTGAA
>JAYEKQ010000036.1:0-10162 GCA_034661095.1 Patescibacteria group bacterium
TTTCTAATATTTATATGATACACCTTTTCAACATTTTTGTCAATAGAAAATTGTTGACATTAATTGTCAACAGTTTTTTTATATTAACTCTTCTTTTACTTTTAAGAATCCTTTTTCTATTCTTTCAATGTAAGAAGTGATCTGTTTTCTAAATAAGAAGAATATAACAGAAGCTATCAGTAGAGGAATTAAGAAGTAATCAAGGAATAAGTTTCCGGTAATTCCTGTTACTACTTCGGTAACTTTGTCTTTTCTTTCAACATAATCAATTTCATAAGACACGCTATCTAATAAATCATCACTTACATCATCACCATCTCTTAAATAAAATGTGTAAGTTGTATCTGCTTCTAATCCGTCTTCAGTATAAGAACCAGAATCATCTCCTGATCCGATGTCAAGAACACTTGTACTTCCTAAAAAAAGATGTGCATCTGTTGCATCATTAGTTGTGTAGCCTACTTTGATTGAATCTTCAGTGGTTATCACACAACTTAAGGTTCCTGATGGATCTAAATCTGCTACATCATCAGTTGTAAAAGTAACACTCTCACTAGGTCTTCCATCTTCACTCATTAAATTCTGGACAAGTGTTAACATTCCTCCTGCTAAAATACCAACTCCTACTCCAATAAGACCATACTTAACCCATTCTTTTGCTTTTGCAACTTTTGTATCATCTCCGGCAGAAGTAAGAAAATTAAATCCAGCCATTATGAAACATACCATAACACCTATTGTAAATATAAACCAGACAGCTGATAATGCGAAATCAATAAAATCTTCTATATCGGCCCAATCTTCCCAAACTCCTGTTACTGGATCAGCAGCGCCAACAAATCCAAAAGGCAAAACAAGCAATCCGACTAAAAGAAGTGGTAAAAATAACGCTATTTTTTTTATTTTTGTTTTCATTTTTCTTTTACATTAACTCTTCTTTTACTTTTAAGAATCCTTTTTCTATTCTTTCGATGTAAGAAGTAATCTGTTTTCTGAATGAGAAGAATATAACAGAAGCTATTAGTAGAGGAATCAAGAAGTAATCAAAGAATGAGTTTCCGGTAATTCCTGTTACCACCTCTGTAACTTTACTCTCTCTTTCAATGTTAATTGTTGCACTATCTGTGTTTGATGGAGCATTGTCAGCAGAAACATTTGCAACATTAGTAATTGATGTTGTTCCGATCAAGAAGTTGCTTTCTGATGCAACTTCTACATCAAATGTAATTATTTTTGATTCTCCTTCGTCAATGTCTCCTATATCTATTCCATCTTCAATATCTCCAGATACTGAATTTCCATCAACCTTTAGGTTTCCTTCATAAATAATTCTACTTGATAGCTCGTCTACAACAAAAACATCTTCTAAATCTGCGTCATCTGCCTCCACTTCTATTGAATAAGTAAGAAGTTCTCCAGGACTTATATCTAAAGAATTATAGTAAATGGTTGAGCCCTCTGTTGTTACCTTTTTAGTTACATAAATTTCTGCATCGTCATCATCTTCATCGTCAGTTGTACAAGACACGCTTCTGCTGAGTTCTCCATCTTCTAAGTTAAATGTATATGAAGTTCCTGCATTAAGACCAGTTTCACTGTGATATCCATTATGATCTCCTGCTCCAAGAGCAAGAAGTAAATCTGCTCCAAGATAAAGATTTGCATCAGTAGCATCTTCTACATCATACTCAACTTCTATTGAGCTTGAGGTTACACTATTACAGTATAAATTAAGTGTAGTTGCCTCTACGCTACTCATCATTCCAATTCCAAAAAAAGCAATTAATGAGATAACTATTGAACTAAAAAGGGTAAATATATTGATTGATGATTTCGTCATATTTTTAATAATGTTTTACTGATAATTAAAATTATAAATCAGTAAACATATTTTAAAACATATTTTCAAAAAAGTCAAGAGAAAAACAAAAAATCGGACTAATATCCGATGCTCTATCTCCAGGATTAACATCAATGTATTTTGACTATAAACAGAAAGGACAGTGATCTGTGTATCCATTCCCAAAAACTTCTTCTCCATATTTTCCACAAATAAAGTTCTCTATTTTTCTTTCATTAATCTTTAGGAATTTTAATATAAAATGAAGATCCTTGATTTTCTCCTTTTGATGTTGCCCAAACTTTTCCGCCATGCATCTCAGCAAACTGACGAGCAATATAAAGTCCAAGACCAGAACCTTGAACCCAGTATCTTTTTCCAGCACTTCCCCGAGAAAATGTTTTAAACAATTTGTTTATCTCCTGCTTGGTCATTCCATCTCCAGTATCTTTAATTTTAATTTCAAAATAATCTACTTCATCTTTTATTGAGACCTCAACTACCCCTTCACTAGTATATTTTATTGCGTTATCTAAAAGATTAAGGAAAGAGTTTTCTATTTTTGAATAATCTATATTCGCTAAAATTGGTCCTTTTGGGCTTTTGAACTTTAACTTTACTCCCTTTTCTTCAGCGTTATTTTCAAATCTTTCTACCACTCCACCAACAATATCAACAACATTGTTTTCTCTTCTCACCACTTCTATTTTTCCAGACTGAATACGCGAGGCACTCAAAACATCATTTACTAAATTAATAAGTCGTTCATTCGCCTTGTAAACATTTCTTAAAACTTTTTTTCTTTTTCTTGGATTTTTATCATAAACTCCTTCATCAACCATAGAAAGATGTCCTTTTATAATACTAAGTGGAGTCCTTAGCTGGTGAGAAACAATAGACATAAATTCACTCTTCGCGTGATCTAATTGTCGTAATTCATCATAAGCATTTTCAAGTTTTTTTCTCTGATCTATTTCCCGGATTATACTCTTAACAAGTTGCCACCCGAACACAAGGAAAACTATTAAAATTATTGATTTAATTGTTATTTGCCATAGATTTCCTACTGAAAAGAAAACATCTAAAAGCAAAAGAGTTGCAATAAGTATCATGAAGACCGAAGTCAACATCACTTTAATGTCAAACAGTTCTTTCTTTATTATTGCATAAGCAATAAAACTCAAAAGTATTATTGCAGAATAATCTCCCATCCAGTAAAAACGAACAATATCAAAAAAAAGTGGAAGTGTTATATTAAATGCCAGGTTAGCAGAATAAAAAAGAGTTATTCCTAAAAGAAAATATTGTAGTTTTAATTTTAAAGAAGAAGTTGCTTTAAAATATTCTTTAAAGAAAACATAGAGAGTTGCTACCATTATAAATGTTATGAGTGCAAGAAAAAATATCATTCCATCTCCATAATTTATTCCCATACTACTATCAACAAATCTTATACTTTCAACTACAAAATCATTAAATCCTGCCATAAATGCCGATAAGATACCTGCTATTAAAACAATTATATTTATTTTTTTGTGCTCTTCATTTTTTTTAAGAAGATTAATAATTAAGAAATATAAAGATGTAAAAAGAAGTGGGGTTGCGAACCATGCAATTTTAAGAAAAAACAGAGACAGTTCTACATTCTGAAAACTGATCAACCTTGCTATATATGCAAAATCAACCCAAACAAGCATGAAAATAACCATCATTCCTAAAGCTGCGTTAATATTCTTTTGAGAGTTGTTCTTAAAAACAAAAATTCCTATAGAAATAGCAAAAACATTTATTAAAAGAATGAAGATCTGATTTAAAAACAAAAAAGACATACTTACTGTATTAGATCAATAATAGCAATTAAAATAATCCATAAGGAAAACTCACTACTTGTTATAATATAACCGAAATAGTTCTTTTTTTCAATAAGCTGATACCCCCAAAAAACAAAAGGAATCCCAATAATAAATATTAAAAATTCCACTGGAAGATATTCAAGATAAAAAACAGCAAGCATTAAAATAAATGCAAGAAAGATATTGGCTAGTTTTAAAAAATAAACTGATCTTTCTTTTCCAATAATAATTGGAACTGTTTTTAACCCTATTTCTTTATCAGCGATAACATCTTTGTGATCAAGAGAAATCTGCATTAATATCGTTTTAATGAATACAAAAATCGTAAAAATAGTAAGCAATAAAACTAACTCTTTACTAATAGATAAATGATAATAAAAAACAGGAAAAAGAGTTGTAATAGAAAAAAAAGAAGCAACATAAATATTTTTAAAGGCAATAATTTTTGTTGTTAATTTTTTAAAATAAAAAGGATAAAGAATTCCAAAGAAAAGTAATGTAAAAACAAAAATTAAAAAACTAATACTACTAACATAAATAAGTATTAAAGATATTGCAAAAAAAACTAAAAGCACTATTAGTGGCAGAAAAGATAAGCACTTTTTTAAATGCTCTGTTCTTTCTTTATTTGTTTTCTCATCTATCACTATTCCTTTTAGTCTATCATTGATATATATTAAATAGAAAAGCAAATAAGGAACAACAAAAAGAACCCACTCAAGTGTAACATTTAATAAGTATGTAGAAGAATAAACTATTCCAACAACCCCTAAACACTGCAAATGCCCTCCATATATAAACTCTTTCCATATTATGCTTCCTATTTTTTTCATAATCTAAATAAACAAAAAAACTCGCAAAAGCAAGCATTTTAAATTAAAAAACAATCATTTCACGACCAAAATAATGACCACAATGTTCTTTTTTTAGAAAATAAAAATGTTGTTCCATCTCAATAATTATTTTTATACTATTTATTCTAACACAATTTAAAAAATACTGCAATGATGCTGTTTCTTATGTAAAGCTAAAACTGAACTGGTCTCCCGAACAAATTAGCGGAAGGCTTGCCGAGGATTATTTGGAAAATAAAAATATGCGTATTTCTTATGAAGCCATCTATTAGTATGTATATGCTCAAGTCCATCGCGGTGGTAATGGTAAAATAAAGAAGAGCCAAAAAAGACTTTAGAAAAGCTCAAAAAATGGAAAGAAATAGAAAATTGCCGTCAATTGAGTAAAGACCCAATATTGTTGATTCGCGCAACCGTGTTGGTGATTGGGAGGATGATTTATTGGTTTCAAGAACTTCAAATGCTCATTCATACTGTTTTTGGGAAAGAGGAAGTAATGAAAATTGCAATGGACTACTTCGTCGATACTTTCCTAAAGGCACCGATTGGAGTAAAATTAGTGATAAAGAAATTGCTCGAGCTGAATATCGTATCAATACACGACCTCGGAAAAGGTTAGATTGGAAAACTCCAGCTGAAGTATTTTATCAGGAGACTGGCAATGCTTCAGTAGTCAAGGAACATTTTTTCTTTTACCTTTTTTAGGGTTTCTTCAGCCACCTTTCTTGCTTTTTCTGATCCTTGAAAAAGTATTTTTTTCACTAATTCTGGATTTTCTTGATAAAAACTTCTTTTTTCTTGAAATAATTTTAATTTTTCTGTGATTGCATTAGATAGGAACGGTTTTAACTCTGAATACTTAATGGTTTTATTTTGAAACTGCTTTTTGAACTGAATCACTGCTTCTTTGTCATCAGAAAACTGCTCTAGTATTTTTAAAAGATTCTCTGCTCCAGTATCATCAGTTACTGCTTTTTTTATTTTGCTTTCAACTTCTTCTCTGCTATCACTTAAACTGATTCCATTTCCTAAGCTCTTTCCCATCTTTCTTCCGTCTAATCCAAGAACTCGCGGAAGTTCTCCAAGTTTTGCTTCAGGAAGTTTTAGTGTTTCTCCATAAATACTATTAAACTTTCTTACAATCTCCCTTGCTTGTTCTATCATTGGCAACTGATCATCCCCTACTGGAACAAGATCTGCCTGAAACGCGGTTATGTCCGCAGTTTGACTAATTGGATACCCCAAAAATCCAAAAGTGACATCACCCTTAAAAAGTCCCTTCTTGTTCTGAATCTCTTCTTTTACAGTTGGATTTCTTTTCAACCGAGAAATCGTAACTAGGTTTGAATAAAAAACTGTCAGTTCTGCAATCTGTGGAATTAGTGATTGAATAAAGATTGTTGCTTTTTCAGGATCAACTCCAACTGCAAGATTGTCCATCGCCACTTCATAAACATTTTCTCTTACTTTTTTAGGAGTCTTAAAGTTGTCAGTTAATCCTTGAACATCAGCAATCATAATATAGGTATCGTATTCTTCTTGTAGGACAACTCTATTCTTTAAAGAACCACAAAGATGACCAATGTGCAATTTCCCCGTTGGTCTATCCCCTGTAAGAATTCTTTTTTTATTATCACTACTCATATAACTAAATTATAATTTATATCAACCAAAAAAACAATAACCCCCCCATGTCCATCCCCGGGTTGGACATGGGGATTGCAAAATTATTTTTTTTAATTATAATTATTTTATTAGGTTTAGCTGAGGGAGATTGGCACCCCTCTTGATAACAGGAAATCTCTGTAGATCAAAGTTAAACAAATTAAGGTGGCTTTGTAGAGAATATTTCTCTTCAAGCAAGCTAGATGGAACCGCGGGTAGAAAACTCGTTCTAGTGATTAAAAGGTTTAATCATTGGAACGAGTTTTTTTATTAATTAATAATTTAAAAATATGGAGAAAAAAACTTTAGAAGAAGTTGTATCATTTTGTAAAAGAAGAAGTTTTATTTTTCAATCATCCGATATATATGGAGGGTTTGCTGCTGTTTACGACTACGGTCACTACGGAACCCTTTTAAAAAATAACATCCGCGATGCTTGGTGGAAAAGTATGGTTCAAGAAAGAGATGATATTTATGCTCTTGATAGTGCTATTTTTATGCACCCTAAAACATGGGAAGCATCTGGACATTTAGCTGGATTTGATGATCCTCAAATTGATTGTAAAAAATGTAAACAAAGAATGAGAGCCGATCACATTCTTGAAGAGTTTGGAGTAGAAGTTGATAAAGCTCCAATAGAGTTTATAAACGAAAAGATAGATGAACTGAAAAAAGAAGGAAAAATTAAGTGTGTGAACTGTGGATCAACTGATCTAACTGAAGCAAAAAGATTTTCCCTAATGGTAAAGTCAAATATCGGTTCCCCAGTAGATGTTCTCTCTGAAGAAAATGTTGTCTATCTTCGTCCAGAAACTTGTGGAGGAATCTATTTAGAGTATAAAAATATGATGAACTCTATTCATCCAAAGCTTCCTTTTGGGATTGCTCAAATTGGAAAGGCTTTCCGAAACGAAATCGTTGCAAGGCAATTTATTTTCAGAACCAGAGAGTTTGAGCAGATGGAGATGCAGTATTTTCTTCACCCTGATAATATGAAAGAAAAATACGACTTTTGGCACGATGTTCGTTGGAACTGGTATTTAGAGTATGGAATTCCAGAAGAAAAAATGAATTGGCACAAACATAATGTGATGGCTCATTATGCAACAGAAGCATATGATATAGAGTTTAATTTTGATTCCCTTGGTGGATTTAAAGAAGTAGAAGGAATCCATGCTAGAGGAAACTGGGATTTGTCACAACACTCTAAACATTCTGGGGTTGACCTAAGCTATGCTGATGACCAAACTAAAGAAAAATTTATTCCACATATTATGGAAACTTCTGTTGGATTGAATCGTCTTGTTTTAATGTTTATTGACAACGGATACACAAAAGAAAATGTCAGTGGAGAAGAAAGATTGGTTTTAAAAATAGATAAAAGGTTATCTCCAATAAAAATTGCTGTCTTCCCTCTTATAAAAAACAAGCCAGAAATAATGGAGCAAGCAAAAAAAATTCATACAACCCTCAAGGAAAAATGGATGTGCGAATTTGATACAAGCGGAAGTATCGGAAAAAGATACCGAAGACAAGATGAGATCGGAACTCCTTACTGTGTTACTGTTGATTTTGATTCATTATCAGATAATTCAGTGACTATTAGGGACAGAGATACGATGAAACAAGAAAGAGTTAAAATAGAAGACCTTGAGAGTTATCTTTCTGAAAAATTATCCCTATAACTATACAGGCCACTTTTCTATCATCAGCGTTTCCTTTTTGTTTGAAAAAGGAAAACGCTGATATATCTCTTCGGTAACATAAGGCATAAAAGGATGTA
Organism: Patescibacteria group bacterium; assembly: GCA_034661095.1. GTDB lineage: Bacteria > Patescibacteriota > Minisyncoccia > Minisyncoccales > PWPS01 > PWHW01. Next base: position 7,996 of record JAYEKQ010000036.1, read on the forward strand.
TTACTTTTAAGGATTCAAATAAAACTCTTCTAAGAACATCTTGTCTTGTTTCCTTCTTATCTTCATCATCAAGAACACTCTTTGAATCTTCTAAAACTTTATCGGCAAAAGTATGCCAAAGATAATGATAAATAGCTTCCGCAGCGTGAGAAAATTTAAATTCTTCTAAATTTTTTGTTGTTTCTTTAGCTGTTTCTATAAAGTCATTATATATTGCTCTATCATCGTCGCTCCAATCTTGCTCAGTGACACTATCATCATAATCTTCAGTTCTCATCATTACAAATCGTGATATGTTCCATATTTTGTTTGCAAAATTTCGGTATCCACGAATTTTATCTTCAGAAAGTTTAATATCATTTCCCGGGGCAGAGCCGATCACAAGCGAAAGGCGAGTTGCATCTGCCCCATACTTATCAATCATATCAAGTGGATCTATTGTGTTTCCCAAAGATTTACTCATTTTTTTTCCTTTTTCATCGCGAACCATTCCGTGTAAATAAACATTTTTGAAAGGAATTTCTCCAAGGTTATAAGTTGTCATTAAAATCATACGAGCAACCCAAAAAAACAAAATATCATATCCTGTCTCTAAAACATCTGTTGGATGATAATTTTTTAAATCGTCTGTTTCTTTTGGCCAACCCAGAGTGGAAAAAGTCCAAAGCCCTGAAGAAAACCAAGTATCTAGGGTATCAGGATCCTGTTCCCATCCTTCTTCTTGTGGTGGATTGATATCGCAGTAGACCTCGTCACCTTTATACCAAACTGGAATCTGATGACCGTACCATATCTGCCTACTAATACACCAGTTGTGAAGATTATCTATCCACTGATAATATATTTTGTTAAACCTATCAGGTAGTATCTTCACTTCTCCTGTTTCAACTACCTTCTGCATAAGCTCTTTTAGTGAAACCTCATCTCCAGTTTTAAATCCTTTTATATTTGAAAAAGAAAGTTTAAATTTTTTATTAACATCAATGAACCACTGTTTTTTTATCTGTGGCTCTATCACTCCTTTTCCCCTACTATTTAAAGCAACTCTGTGAGTATAGTTTTCTTCAATTTTAACAACTAATCCTTTTTCTTTAAGTTTTTCAACGACAAGAGCTCGTGCCTTGTTAATCGTTAATCCTTCAAATTCTTTTGCAACTGGAAGCATCTTTCCGTCAAATCCGATAATCTGTTCTTTTTCCAGATTGTATCTTTCTGCAATCTCAAAATCAATATTATCGTGCCAAGGAGTAATTGTCATTGCTCCTGTTCCAAATTCAGGATCAATAACATCATCTTTAATCACTGTTGCTGTCACCTCTCCATTAATCCACTCCACTGTTATTTTTTCACCGTGTTTATACTTTTTATAGCGCCTGTCATCGGGGTGCATTACAACATACTTGTCTCCAAACTTTGTTTCTGGGCGAGAGGTTGCTATCACAAAAGGTCCAAATTGAAGATAATAAAAAGGTGTTTTTTCCTCTTTATACTCTATCTCATCGTCTGAAACAGTAGTCTGCATAAGAGGATCCCAGTTAACAATTCGTACCCCTTGATAGATAAGTCCATCATCATACATCTTCTTGAAAGCAGTTCTAACTGCCAAGCTTCTCTCTTTATCAAGAGTAAACGCCTCCCTACTCCAATCCAGAGAAGCTCCCATTTTTTTAATTTGATTCACTATCGTGTTGTGATTATCTTTTGCAAACTGATTAACTTTCTCTAAAAAAAGATCTCGACCAAGATCGTGCCTTGTTTTTCCTTCTTTTTCATATATTATTTTTTCGGTTTTATTAGCAGTTGCAATTGCTGCGTGATCAGTTCCAGGAAGCCAAAGAGCTTTTTTCCCTTTCATTCGATTATAGCGAATCAGGGCATCTTGATATGCAAGCATTGCTGTATGTCCCATATGCAACTTTCCCGTAACATTTGGCGGAGGCAATACAACTGTGTATGACTCCCCTTCCGGAAGATTATCTGGATTAAAATATCCACTATCTTCCCAAAGTTTGTAATTTTTTTTCTCACACAACTCGTAATTATATTTTTTTTCCATAAAAACTAAAAAAATTTTCTGATTTCTTGAATAGACCAAGGAGTAAATTTATCAGGAAATTGTTCTATTTCTTTTTTCAAGTCATCAAAAGATATCCACTTCATTTCTTCA
>JAYEKQ010000037.1:0-9956 GCA_034661095.1 Patescibacteria group bacterium
TTTTATAAGGAAAAAAGATTAAAAAAATGTTGAAAAGTATTAAGAAAAAAAACTGCCTGAATTTTTAATATTTTTTAAACCTTTTTTCCACAACATATTAACATTTTAAAATATCTACATTGAGAATAAACTTTCTCTTATATGTAATATTTCTTCTTTTATTTCGTTATTAATTTTTATCTCTTTTTCTATTTTAGAAAAAGAGTAAATAACTGTTGTATGATCTTTTCCTCCAATTTTTTTACCAATATAAGGATAAGAATAATTCAACTCCTTTCTTAGAAAGTATATTATAATTTGCCTTGATTTTGCAATTTCTTTTTTTCGAGAAGACCCCATCACATCCTTTTCGTTTATATCATAAAAATTAGTAACTGCTTTTATAATTTTATCAAAAGAAAAGTTAGCTTGATTAGATTGATTTATATTATCCAAAACCGCTTTTGCTGTATTTATATCAACTGGATTTTTTGCTATTTGTTGTTTAATTATTAACTTATTTAAAACTCCTTCAAGTTCTCTTATACTTCTTTGTATATTATCAGCAATAAAATAACAAACATCATTAGGAATATAAAAGTCTTTTTCTTCAGCTTTTGTTTTTAAAATAGCAGCCCTAGTGTCAGTGTCAGGATTTCCTATATCAACTATCATTCCTCCTTCAAATCTTGACCTTAATCTATCTGCTAAAGAACTAATAGATCGAGGTGGTCTATCAGAAGAAAGAATTATTTGCTTATTTTTTTCATATAAATTATTAAAAGTATGGAAAAATTCTTCTTGTGTTTTTTCTTTATTAGAGAGAAACTGAATATCATCAATAATTAAAACATCAATATCTTTATATCTGTATTTAAAATCATCCATTTTATTATTTCTAATAGAAGATATTATTTCAGATATAAATTTTTGCGCCTGGATATAAAGAACTTTTTTTCCTTGAAAATTACTTTTTATTTTATTTCCAATTGCCTGGATAAGGTGAGTTTTTCCTAATCCAGTTTTACTATAAATAAAAAATGGATTATATAAAGATCCGGGATTTTCTGAAACAGCAGATCCTGCAGCGTGAGCAAGCTCATTAAATGGACCAACAACAAAGTTATCAAAATTATATTTAGGATTTAACCCAGTCTCGCTATCAATTGTCATTTCTGGAAACTTCATTTGATTTTCAGAGTTTTCAACTTGCTTTTCATTAAAAGAATTTTTATTATTAAAAACAGAAGGTAAAGAGTTAGGATTTATTATGTATTCTATTTTTTTAATACTTTTATTTATTTCTTTTACTGTTTCTAATATTTTTTTATGATATCTATTTTGAATCCAGTCTCTAACAAAAGTGCTTGGAACAGAAATAATGACAATATCTTTTTTTATTTCAAAAATATTTGTGTTTTTAAACCAAGTATTAAAACTTGCATCAGAGACATTAAGCTGAATTTCAGCAAGAACAGATTTCCAAAGATTTTCTTTTTCTTTAAACATTAAAAATACTATATCATATTATAACCAATTATGGAAAACTACTGAAATGGTAAAAAGTTGTGGATAATCTGTTGAAAATAAATAAAAATTGACTTATTTCATTATATAGAGTAATATATCATTAAATTAAAAGATAAATTTATGTTTTCCAGAGTACTTAAAAAAAGAAAAAGAAAAAAGACTCACGGCTTTTTAGTTAGAAAGAGAACTAAGGGCGGGTGTGGTGTTCTAAGAAGAAGAATAAAGAAAGGAAGAAAAAAAATATCAGCATAGATTCTAATCTCTGAGATGTTGCTTTTTATGTTTCCTCAAAAAAATAGGCTACGAAAAAGAAAAGAGTTTGAGGATGTTTTCAAAAAAGGAAAAACTTTTTTTGCTTCTTTTTTTTTGTAAAAATAAAAGAGAATAGTTTTAACTTCTCTAGATTTGCTTTTGTTATTCCTAAAAAAGTAGAAAAAAAAGCGGTTAACAGAAATAGAACAAAAAGAATAATGAGAGAAATTTTTAAAGAGTTTTCTGTTTGTTTTGATAAAAATGTAGATTTAATTTTTATTACTCAAAAAAAAATAGGCAAAGAAGATAGAGAAAAAGCAAAAAAAGAGGTAGGAAAAATTTTAAAAAAAGCAAAATTAATAAAATGATCAGTTTCTTTTACACAACAATTTACCAACCACTATTTAATTTAATGGTTTTTATTTACAACACTGTTCCTTGTGCTGACTTAGGAGTGGCAGTTATTATATTAACAGTGTTAATAAAAATAACTCTCTTTCCTTTGGGAATTAAAGCAACAAAATCTCAGAAAGAGATGGATGATATTCAACCAGAAATAAAAAAAATACAAAAAAAATATAAAGATGATAAAGAAAAACAAGCAAAAAAAATTCTTGAGATATATAAAGAAAAGAAAATAAACCCTTTTTCAGGAATATTTGTTCTTCTTATTCAACTTCCAATCTTAATCTCTCTTTTTCAGATATTTAGAAAAGGGGTTGGTGAGGAAGAAATGAGCCAGCTTTATAGTTTTGTTAGTAATCCCGGAGTGATAGATATTACTTTTTTAAATATCATTGATATTTCTTCTCCTAATTCTTTTTTAGCTATATTGGCAGCAGGAGGACAGTATTATCAGATGAAGATAAGCACTCAGTCAGCGAAAAAAAGTGGAGAAAAGTCAGATACCAGTAAAATGATACAAAAACAAATGCTTTATTTTTTACCAGTATTTACTTTTATTATTCTTTTAACTGTTCCTTCGGCAGTTGGTCTTTACTGGATTGTAACAGTACTTTTCTCTATACTACAGTTTCATCTTGTAAAGAATAAATAGTGACATTTTGTCATTCTAAAACAAAAAGCATCGGGCATCCTACACCCCAATGCTTTTTTTAGTTTAATGGCTTAATTAAAGACTGGCTTTTGCTTGTTTTATTTTTTGAAGTTCTTCTGGTGAGGATGTTATTATTTGATCTTCTGTGTAAGAGGCAGTTATTTTTATAACTACATGTTTTTGTCCGGCAAAAAATATTCCTTCTCCAACTTCTCCTTCTAAAAGGGTTGATTTTTCCTCTCCTGTTAAATTAAAGGTTTTTTGAATAGTATCTATTACAGCAGAAGATTGTTTAAGAAGTATTTTTAAGGCAGAATTTGTTACAATTGGTTTTCCGTAACTTGAAGACATAAAATCAGAAACATCTTGAGTTATTGTAGTTACTCCTAGCCAGTATTTTCTTGCTCTTTTAACTAATCCAAAAAGAAAAGAGGCTCCATCTTCATGTTTCATCATTATCCATGCCTCATCAACAATAAATACTCTCTTCTTTACAGAAGAAGTTATTGTTTTCCATATATAACGAGCAATAATAAACATTGCGATAGGTCTCATTTCATTTTCAAGATCTCTTATTCCAAAAACAGTTATATTGTTATTCATTGAAACATTTGTATACTGATTAAAAAAATCAGAATATGTTCCTTGTGTGAATTTTCCTAAACGAAGAACAAGATTCTTAGTTCCTTCCATAGAATCCAAAATTTGTCCTAAGTCAGAAAAAATAGGGACATTTTTTTCCCAAGTAGAAGGGTCACTTTCAGGAGTTATATTTTTAGCGGCATATGTTTCAGTAATTGCTTGATCTATAATAGAATCTTCTTCAGGAGAAAGACCTCCTAACATAATACGAAGAAGACCAACAAGACTTATAGTATTTCTCCTTATTGCCCCTTCAACAGTTTCTCCTTCTGCTGGAATAGAAATATCAAATGGATTAATATGATTACTAGAACTAAGAGAAATGTTAAAAAAAGATCCACCGGCGGCTTCAGCTAATGTTTTATATTCATTTTCAGGATCAATAATAATAACATCTATCCCAAGCATTAAAGAGCGGAGAGCTTCTAATTTCACTAAATATGACTTTCCTCCTCCAGAGACTCCAAAAATAACAGAATTTGGGTTTTCTAATGAAAACCTATCAAAAATAACAAGAGAGCGATTATTTACATTTTTTCCGTATAAAATTCCATCATTAGAAGTAAGGTCAGAAGAAATAAAAGGAAATATACTAGAAAGAGGATTGGTATTCATTGGTGTTTCTGTATTAACAAAATCTAATCCAAAAGGAGAGGTGCTTATGAATCCTCCTGATTGCTGAAAGAGAGTCGGTCTGATGTAAACAGAGCTTGATTCAAGAATTGATCGTAGAGTGTTTTCAATATCTTCAGTCTCTTTTTCTGAGTCCCCAAAAACAGTTATATAAAGACCTAATTGAAACATTTTTTCTTCAGCCATTTGTAGCCGATCTCTAAGTTCTTCCATATCGCCATGAGCAGTTTCCAATATTGGATCTCTTACATTTCCTGTTTCTTGTTTATCTATTATTTCTGCTTGAGTAGCAGTGATTTGTTTTCTCAATTTTTTTAAGACATCAGCAGTACTTAAAGGAGTTATAAAGAAAGATATATCTATTTGAATATTGAGATTTATAATAGAAGACAACCACCCAGCATTAAGATAACGAGGGTAAGAAAAAATAAAAAAAGAACGAGTATACCTTTCACCAAGTTTTAGGTGCCCTTGTTTTTCATCAATAGAAGAAGGGGCGATAATATCAACAATCCTCAAAACACCATCATCTTCTTCTTTCTTCTTTTTTCCAATTAAATTTTTAAAATCATCTAAAAAAGACATATATAATATAATTTTCAATTTTCAATTTGACAATTTTCAATAAATGACCAAATTTTCTAATGATTTAATTTCCAAAAATAATCCATAGTGTTTATAAAATTAGGAAATTAAAAAATTGAAAATTCATTGAAAATTGAAAATTGCCAAATTGAAAATTTTTATGTTACCTTATTAATTCTTCTGGAAATTCTGGATAGTATCCTTTTTCAGCACTTTTTGAATGGAATACAGACCAGAACAGTTCAATTATTTCAACGGTTGTTAATGGAGCGGAATGAAGTCCGCATCTTCTTAATCCCAAAGCAACAAACTCCATTCTTTGATAAAGTTGTCTTTTACCGCGACGAAAATTATCTTCTGTTATATTCTCTTCAGCATCTTTTTCCCCTTTTTTCTTTTTTGAAAATTTAACTTCTGATGGATTATAAGGAACTACAACAAAAAATCGCTTAGAATAAATTGATTCTTTTTCTATAAAATCTTCCAAAAACTGTCTATATCCAGCTGTTTGTTGTTGAAGAAGTTGATTAGTTTGTTTCTCTTCTAACTTCTTTATTTTTTCAATGTATCCAGTAATATTGGTTTTTCTTGATTGAACAATAATCTGACAAGTGAAATCCAGAGAGTTTAAAAGTGCCTGAAAACGATCCATTATAGCAGTTTGTTCATCGGAGGACTTAAGAGCAATATTAATAGAAGAAACCATAAGAATTCCTCTTATTCCTCCAGTGCTTAGAATAACAGTACCTTCTCTTATTTGTTTAATCGGAATAAAATCTTGTGTGCTTTTAGTGGACATATACAATAATTTTCAATTTTCAATTTGACAATTTTCAATAAATGACCAAATTTTCTAATGATTTAATTTCCAAAAATAATCACTATTTATAAAATTAGGAAATTAAAAAATTGAAAATTCATTGAAAATTGAAAATTGCCAAATTGAAAATTTTTATGTTGTTTCTATAAATTTATTTATATCATTTAGCCTTCCTTTTGTTACTTTCTTTTTCTCTTGTTTTATTACTGGTTTCTTTTTAATTTTCCTTTCAACTTTTATAATATAATTTTTCTTTTTCCAAAGATATCTTTTGCAAGAAGTGTTAAAAAAGGCAACTTTTTTTATATAAGTTGGCAATGGTTCTCCATTTTTTTGAAAAAAAGCGCAGGCAACACTAATAGCTCCAACTAAAAAAGAAAGAGCATAGAAAATAAATGATGTTCCATCAAAAACTACAAATAAAAGTAAAATAATAAAAGCAGCAACAGCAAGATATCCGAGTTGAGAAAAAGATGCTGGTCCCAATATTTTTGCTTTTCTTTCAATATAATGAGGAACCTTGTAACGCATAAAAATATAAAAACACTTAACAATTAACCATTGACATTTGACTAAAGCTGTCATTCTGAACGACGGTGGGAAAAGTCAAAGATCAATTATTATTCTATCACAAAATAATCCTTTGACAATGTTTTTTTTTAGAGTTAAAATAAATCAATGGTTAAAGGTAAAAAACTAATATTTGTATTTGTTTTTTTAGTCTGTTTTTTTGCAGTTACCTTTACTTATGGAATAGAAGTTGATTACCCAGATATAGCAGGATCAACAATAGAAGATAGCTCATCGGTTGGTGGTTTTGTTCAGTATTTTTTTAAACTTACCATATTATTGTCGGTTGTTGCTGTTGCAGGACTAATCCTTTACACTGGTTTTGTATATTTGACTTCCCCAGCAAATCCAGAAAAGAGAAAAGGCGCTCAAAAAAGAGCCTACAATGGATTTGTTGGTCTTTTTATAATACTTTCTTTTGTGGTAGTGGTAAACGCAATTAATCCTGATTTATTAGAAATAAATCTTTCTTCATTAATAGAGATTGAAGAGGGTGATGATCCAGAAGAGATTTATTTTGGTAAAGAACTAAGTGGAGATCTTATCATGGAAGAGATTCCAATTGGAACATATATGGAAGAAGAACTTAGTCCAATTCAAACAAGAATAAACACTATAGAAAAAATGGAGGAACTGAAAGAAATGATTAAAAAAGAAAGAATTTGTGATGATGGCTCATGTAATGATGCCTCAGATGATGATGATGATGATGATTCAGGCGTAACTGTAAGAGGGATATCAGGTCTTAATCACTACCTCTTAAGTATTTCTGATAAGTGTGCTTGTGATAATGCCACTTGTCATTGTGCTCCTGCCTGTCCAACTGGAATGCCTGCGTTAGGGTGCCTGTCACTTTTTTGTGAAGGAGATGTTTGTGATAATAAAGACGAAGAACCTCGAGAAACAATGGAAGCAATTGAAGAAATAAATAAAGAAATAACAGAAGATCTTCAAGATATAAAAAATGACATAGTATTATATAGAGATGATTTCAAAAAAAGATTAAATATTTTTCAAGAGCTTGAAAAAAGAAAGAATGATTGTGCGGTTCAAGGACCAATAACAGAAAATGAAAAAAATAAAATAGAAAGATTTTTTGAAAAAGAAGAAATGGATATAGTTATTAAAACTCACAAAGAAATGGGAATTACAGGAAGTGTTACAAATCCTTTAAATGCACACTGTGTTGTTGGTGGACGCCTTGTTGATTCTGGTGATTTTCCAAGAAATAACCCAGTTTTTTTTGATAAATTATGGGAGTTGGATTATATAGAAAGAATTGTTTGTCCTCATGAGTATAAAATTGGTGAAATATTTGATAAAACAAGAGAGTTGGCAATTATTATAGTTGTGAAGTTAGAGATATTAATTGAAAAAGTGAAAGAGATGGAAGTTGAAATACAAAAAGTAAGTGAGTATGTTTCTGATATAGGCGTTCATAACTGTGAGCCGAAGTGTAGTTGTATTTATAATCCTTGCTATGAACTTTGTGAGATACCATATTGTGCTGCATACTGTTACTGTAAGTGTCTTGATTGCGTAGGAGGATGTATTGATGAAGCATCTCCCTATGGAGGACTAATAGATGATGGAGATAGAGGAAAAATTTTTGAATCAGTCACAAAAATGGAAGAATTAGAAAAAGAAATTCTTTCACTCAAAAAAGATATTAATAGTGCTATTATAGAGATAGCACTTCCTATAAATCAGAGAGTTATAATTACTAATAATGTTGATATTCAGGGAAGCGAGGATTCAGCAAAAGAAGGAGAAAATTATCTTATAACTGATATAGACACAACAAATAATCTTTTGGAAATATATGATGATATCGGACAGAAGGAAAAAGGAGAAAGAAAAGAAGCAGGATGGATTTCTTATGGTTCTTTTGAATTTGAAAACGACGAAATAGAAAGAATAAAACAAAAAGTTAGTGATTGTTATACTCCAGTAGAATTATCATCATCAGGTGAAGAAAACTGGATTACTCTAAACAGAGAAAAAGCGGTTGGTAATTATGGTCCGTTAGATTATCGTATAATAACAAATCCTCATCCAAGAAATCTTTTTTGCTGTTCTTATTCTGAAAACACAAAAGAACAGTATGGTGTTCCTGATCGCCATAGTCTTGATTACAATATAATTCCTGCAGAATCTTTTGATTCTTTATTAGAATGGAGTGATGACGATAACTGTATTGAAGGTTATGATTGCGCCTTAGAGATATCCTTACCTGATGAACTTGATTATACACAGTATGACGATGCTTCTTTTAGATTAAAACAACAGATCTCTTGTATGAGAAGTGAGCTTGACACAATTCAGATGAAGGAAGAAATTGGACTTGATGATGATGGAAATATAACTAATCCGATAGGAGATATTTCTTATATAACCGATTACTGCCTTTACGAACCATACAACTCCTGTTCTTTTATTTTTGGAGGTGATTGCAGTTTTGATCATAATACTGTTTACGGACAGAAAAGGATATCATCACACTACGGAGGAAATAAATGTTATGAAACAAAGCGTTCTTATGCTGTTTCTTTCAGTGATGTTGAAAACACAGAATATATTATAAAGGCAGCAAAAGCTTGCAACGCGTCAAGTTATGTGACATATATTCCTGTTTCTGCAGAAGGAGAAGTTTCTTCTAATCATATTCAGGTTAGTATAGCAGGGGCTTATGGCTGTGGAACAGATTAAAAATAAAAAATGAAAAAAGATTTTTATAAAAAAATATTTTATATACCGTTAGTTGTTTTTTTCTTTTTATCTATAACAGCTTTTGTCTTTTATATAAACCAACAAACAACAGTTATTGGTGATTATTCTCATCCAGTTCCAAAAAGATTAGATGTTATTGTTGATGAAATAGAGAAAACTCTTTATGATATTGTTGGGTCAGAAACAGGAGATGATCTTTTTTCTGAAGCAACATCACTAATGGAAGATGCGGATTGTCAGTATGCAAAATCTCTTTGTAGAGAAGGAGATTTATTTACAACTTCTGGAGGATTAGTTGAAGTCAGAAAATGCTCTTCGGAAGATTTAGAAGGTGACAGCAGTGTTATTGGCAGTCTGTGGAGCAGTAAGGCCGAAGAAAGAGATTTTCATACAAAGCAAGGACAACTTAAAGAAGAAAAAGAGCAGTTAGAATTTCTTCAGAATATATTAAAAAAAGAGATGAATCATGGAATTGCAAAAGATATTGAACAGATGAGAATTCAAGGAATGGATGATGAAGCAGATGAAGTGGAGAGAGAATTAGGAATTCTTCTTTTCTTACTAGACCCTAACGATTCTGAGACAAGAGAAATATTAGATGATGAGATTATAAATGAAGGAGAAACAAGATTAACAGATGCAGGTATTGATCCTTCTTCAGAATCAATTATTCAAATACTAAACAAGGTAGTATCAATTTCTACTGAAGGAGGAAAAGCTCTTTGTGCTCATGCTTGTGTTAACGATTATGAACACATTTCATTCACATTTTGTTTTAATCTAACAGAGCAATCAAAAATTGATTTAGTTTTTAATATAAAGCTTGAAATAGAAGATTTAGAGATAGATCCAATAGAGATAAAGGAGATAGTTTTGAGTCTTCCGGAAGAAGTTGAAATCCCTGAAGTGCGATTACAGTTTAGTATTCCTATTCCAGATATTATTGTAGAAGAAGATGATATTTCTCTTAAAGTAGATCCGTATCCAAAAAAGGGTTTTTACTCTGAAGGAATAAAGCTTTCTTGTCCTGAGCATGAAAATCACTCATTAAGTTATGAAGATGTGGATATTATTGAAGAAATAAATCCAACAGAACTAAAATGGTATTTTGAATTACTTGAGTTTCTTTATAATGGTTGTAATGACATAACATCAACT
>JAYEKQ010000038.1:0-1976 GCA_034661095.1 Patescibacteria group bacterium
GTTAAAAATGAAGAAGGAATTATTTTTAAAGAAAACAGAGAGGATATCTTTAAAGAAGGAGAATTAAATAAAATAACGAATAAAGATATATTAGAAATGGATGTTGATGTTCTTGTTCTTGCTGCAACAGAAGGAGTTATAGATGAAGAGAATGCCGGAAAAGTAAAGGCAAAATATATTATATCTCTTGCTAATGGTCCGGTAACTCGTAAAGCAGAAAAGATCCTTCACAAAAAAGGGATTGTTGTTATTCCTGACATTTTAGCAAATTCAGGAGGGGTTATTGCTTCTTATTGTGAGTGGAAACAAAATAGAGGGAAAGAAAAATATAACAAAGAAATGGTTTTTTCTTTTATCAGAGAAAAATTAAGCAAGGCCTTTGAAGAGATAAAAAAAACTGAAGAGGAATTTAAAGATGACAAAAAAGTAACACCAACAAAGATGGCAACCTTGATTGCTATTCGTCGTTTATATCAATCTTTTAAGGGGCAATAAAAATGCCTGATCAACAAAAAGAATTATTTTTTGAAAATCCAGTAACTGTTTCTGAGTATATATCAATATTAAACAGTGTTCTTTCTGGTATTAAGGCTAAAATAAAGGGTGAGGTTAGCGAGATGAAACAGGCTGCTAGTGGACATATTTACTTTTCTCTAAAAGATGAAAACAGTGGTGATGTTATAAATTGCGCGATATGGAGTTCAGTTTATAGGATGTGTGGGATTGAAATTGAGAACGGAATGGAAGTTATTGTTTCAGGGAGTTCTGATGTTTATGGGGCAAGAGGAAGTTTAACTTTTAAAGTTAAAACAGTGGAGTTAGTTGGAGAGGGGGCGTTGAAAAAAGCTTATGAAAAACTGAAAAATAAACTTGATGAAGAAGGTTTGTTTAGTAAAGAAAGAAAAAGAGAAGTTCCTCTTTTCCCAAAAAAAATAGGATTAATAACATCAAAAAAAGGAGCCGCTATCCATGACTTTGTAAATAATTTAGGAAAGTTTGGCTTTCAGATACAGATTTGTGACTCCCGAGTAGAGGGACAAGAAGCAGTTCAAGATCTTTTAAGGTCAGTTAAAACAATGAGAAAGAAAAAGCTCGATGTTCTTGTTATAGTTCGAGGAGGAGGATCTTTACAGTCACTAATAGCCTTTGATAATGAAGCGCTGGTTCGTGAGGTTATTGATTTTCCTTGTCCGGTTGTTGCGGGAATTGGTCACCATGAAGATGTTCCGTTAGTTGCTCTTGCCGCTGACATTTCGCAATCAACTCCAACAGCAACTGCAAACTATATCAGCGAAGGATTTCAAAAAGCGATAGAAAGGACTGTTTTTTATCAGCATATTGTTGAAATAAAGTATCAAGAAACATTACACAAAAGAAGAGAAGATCTTTCTGAGTCAACAGAAGTGGTAAAAAACTTTTTTAATTTTATTAACGAGAAATATCAAAGAAATGAAGAAAAAATAAAGAGAGCACTTTCTATCGCTATTCATTTAATATCTTTTAATATAGAAAAAATTAAAAACAATAAAGAAAAAATATTAAATTCTTTTAAGATTGTTCTTAAGAACAAAAAAGAAAAAATAAAAACATTAGAGCAGGCCGTTCTTTATAACGACCCAAAAAAGCAACTTAAACTAGGTTATGCTATAATTAAAAAACAAGGAAAGGTAGTTAAAAGCATTAAAGATGTTGAAAAAGGAGATGCTTTAAAAACAGTTCTTTGTGATGGGGAAGTTGAATCAGAGGTTAAAAAAATATTAAAATATAAAAAATAAAAATATGCCTGAAAAAAGTAATTTAACTAAAAATTTAAAACAGTTGTCTGAAATAGCAGATTGGTTTGAAAGTAGAGAAGATGTTGATGTTGAAGAGGGGTTAAAAAAAGTCAAACAAGCAGTAGTAATAATAAAAGAAAGTAAAAAAAGATTAAAAGAAATAGAAAATGAATTTCAAGAAGTAAAGAAAGAATTAGAAGA
>JAYEKQ010000038.1:2076-9590 GCA_034661095.1 Patescibacteria group bacterium
AGAGTAGTAAAAAATTTTCAATTTAGCAATTTTCAATTTTCAATGAATTTTCAATTTCCTAATTTTCAAAAATAAATTACAAATTATAATGTTCAAAATTACAAATGGGATTGCTTCGCTTCGCTCGTAATGACAGTGGATTATTTTTGTTTTGAATTTTGGACTTTGGTCATTTGGAAATTCATTGAAAATTGTCAAATTGAAAATTGAAAATTTTAGTTAATTATGGTTGATTTTGAAAAAAAACTTAACAATGAATTTCAAGAAGTAAAGAAAGAATTAGAAGAAGAGTAGTAAAAAATTTTCAATTTAGCAATTTTCAATTTTCAATGAATTTTCAATTTCCTAATTTTCAAAAATAAATTACAAATTATAATGTTCAAAATTACAAATGGGATTGCTTCGCTTCGCTCGCAATGACAGTGGATTATTTTTGTTTTGAATTTTGGACTTTGGTCATTTGGAAATTCATTGAAAATTGTCAAATTGAAAATTGAAAATTTTAGTTAATTATGGTTGATTTTGAAAAAAAACTTAACAAGGAACAGTTAAAAGTTGTTTACGAGGGTGATGGTCCTTGTCTTGTTTTAAGTGGTCCAGGGAGTGGAAAAACAAGAACCCTTGTTTATCGCACTGTTTATCTTCTTGAAAAAGGTTTTTCTCCTTCTTCAATTATGCTTTTGACATTTACTAAGAAGGCAGCAAAAGAGATGCTTTTCAGAATAAGAACAATGGTTCATTGTGATTCTGAAAAGATATGCGGGGGAACATTTCATCATGTTGCTAATATTTTTTTAAGAAGATATGGAGAAGAAGTAGGATATTCTTCTAACTTTGTTATTGTTGATGAGGAGGACTCAAAAGCGATAATTTCAGGAATAATAAAAGAAAAGTATGGAAAACAGAAAGAAGATGTTCCAAAACCAAAAGTCATTAAAAGTATAATATCACTTGCTGTAAATTCAGAAAAAACAATAGAAGAAGTAATAGAAAAAAGATTTGCTTTCTTTTCCAATGAAGTAATTGATATTATTTTAGATATAAGCGAAGAGTATAAAAAAAGAAAAAAAGAAAGTAATGTTATGGATTATGATGATCTTCTTTTTAATTGGAACTTATTACTTTCTATCCCAGAATTAAGAAAAAAAATATCTGATAATTTTCTTTATGTTATGGTTGATGAGTATCAAGATACGAACAAGTTGCAAGATATAATAATAAAAAAAATTAGTGAAAAAAATAAAAATATATTAGTAGTTGGCGATGACTCGCAAAGTATTTACTCTTTTCGAGCAGCTGAAATTGATAATACAATTAATTTTTCAAAAAATTATCCAGAAGCAAAAATATTTAAACTGGAAAACAATTATCGTAGCACTGCTGAGATATTAGAGATGGCAAATTTAGTAATAAAAAACAATACTAAACGACTAAATAAAGAATTGAAAAGTGTTGTTTCTAATAAAGGAGAAGCAGATGTCGTTGTTTTTAGTAATCCGTTAGAGCAAGCAGATTATATCGCTGATTATATAGAAAACAAAAAAGAAAAATCAGAGGTAGCAATTCTTTTTAGAGCTCATCATCACGCAGTTGAAGTTGAGATGGAACTAACAAGAAGAAATATTTCTTATGTCTCTCGAGGAGGAGTTCGCTTTTTTGAACAACTTCATATAAAAGATGTAACTGCCTATTTAAGAATTCTTTTAAACTTCAAAGATAGAGTTTCTATAGAAAGATTGCTTTTAAAGGAAAAAGGAATAGGAGATGTTGGTGCAAAAAAAATATCTGGAAAAGTTTCATCGTTTGAAAAAATAGAGAGTGTTTTTGAAAACAAAGAGAAGATTGTAAAAGAAGTTTGTACTGCAACCTCTAAAAAAGGATTTTTGAAAATAATCAACCTAATAGAAGAGGGAGTAGAAAAAACAATTTCTGAAAAAATAAAACTTTTTATTGATGATTTTTACAACCATTACCTTGATTTTTCTTTTGAAAACTCAAGAGAGAGAAAAAATGATTTGAAAAAAATATATGAAATGTCTTTTGATTATAAGAAATTAGAGGATATTATATCTGATTTTTCTTTAAGTGAAGATGTTGAAGAAGAGAAAAGTGGCGATAGCGTTGTTCTTAGTACGATTCATCAAGCAAAAGGATTAGAGTGGAAAACAGTTTTTATTATTTCTCTTAAAGAAGGGGACTTTCCTCACGCAAAAGCAGTAGAAGAAGGTTCAGTAGAAGAAGAAAGGCGCCTTTTTTATGTTGCAGTTACGAGGTGTAAGGAAAATCTTTTTTTAACTTATCCTCGTTATAATTTTCGAGAAAAACAAATTATGCCTCCTTCTCGATTTATAAAAGAAACCAAGGGAATATTTTCAGATGAAGATTTTTTTGAAGATGAAGAGATTATTGTAGAAGATAGCGACGATGGGGAGTGGGAGATGATGTAATTTTTTTTGTTTACATCTTTTTTTTGATGTGATAAAATGAAAATTATAGTTTACGATTATTATTTTTTTAATTAAATTTTTATGCCATTGTATAAACAACCGTGGATATGGATCGTTTTATTAGCAGTTCTAATTTCTGGGTCAATTATTCTTTTTAAAGAAGGGGATAGCATTCTTGACGAAAATAAGGAAAGTGAGGTTGCATTAACTGTAAATGGATCAGAAATAAGCAAGAAAGAATTTTTGAGTTATACAAAAAACATAATAGAGTATCAGATGGAGGTTTATGGTTTAAGCGAAGAAGAGGTGATGGATTTTGCAGTTAAACTTGCCACTCAGAAGGTGGTTCTTAGCGCTTATATTGAAGAAAAAGGAATTAAGACAGCAGATGAAGAGATTCAAGAAAAATATGATGAATACAAGCAGTATTACCCAACTCCTTCTGGAGAAGCGCTTCCTTCTTTTGAAGAAGCAAAAGAAGACATAGAATATGAAGTTAAAATAGATAAATTAATAGAGATGTATATCAGTGAAGTAGAAGTGGCAGATGAGGAAATTAATTCTTTTTACGAGATACAAAAAATACAGATGGAGCAGATGGGAGTAGAGGAGATGCCATCTTTTGAGGAATCAAAAGAAGACATAAGAGGATATCTCTTAGAAGAAAAAGCAATTAGCACAATTCAAGAAGATCTTGAACAATTAATAGAAGATGCAGAAGTTGATATGTTTATCACCATAGATGAGATTGATTTTCCAGAAAAAGAAGAAACTGATCTTCCTGAGGTTGAAATTGAAGATGACAACACTAAAAATGGGACTGAAGCAGAAGAGGAAGTAGAAACAAAAGAAGAGTAAAAATTTTAAATATGAAAGAAAAATTTCAGGTATCATATTCAGCGATTTCTTCTTTTTCTCGTTGTCCTCACTCTTATTATTTACAGTATGAGTATCGTAATCCGAAAACTGGAAACAGGGTAGGTGTAGTTAACCCCTACCTTTCTCTTGGTCTTTCTGTTCATAGAGCGATAGAAGATCTTTCAGATGTTCCGATAAAAGAAAGAGTAAAAATTTCTTTAAAAGAAAGATTTGAGGAAATATTTTCTGAGTATCGTGGATTAAAGGGTGGTTTTATCTCACAAAAGAAAGAAGAATTTTTTTACAAAAGAGGATTAGAGATGATGGAAAGAGTTGAAAAATCATCCTTTCTTTCTCATCCATCAGTTAACACTCCAAGTAAATTTTTAACGACTGATATTGTAGAAAATGAAATAAAAATAATTGGAGCACTTGACTGGATAGAAGAACTTCCAAATGGAGATCTTCACATTATTGATTTTAAGACAGGAAACAATAAAGAGAAGGGTGATTCTTTGCAACTTCCAATATATGCTCTTTTAGCAGAAAGAAACTTAACTGGTAAAAAAATAAAAAAGATGAGCTACTGGTATCTACAAAATGACGATGCTCCTGTTTCTCAGAAAATAGAAAAAGGAAGTGCCTATCTTGATGTTTTAAAGGAAAAAGCATTGGAGATAAACGAGGCAAAAGAAAATAATGATTTTCCTTGTCGTTATCCAGGAAGATGTTTTGCTTGTGGTGATTATGAAAAAATATTTCAAGGAGAGGCAGAGCTTATTTATAGCGAAAGTGGTAGAGATAATTTTTGTGTTTTTAAGGAAAAAGAAGTTGTGGAAAAAATATTAGAAGAAAAATTTTTAGACGAGAGAGAAAAGAAGATATTTGAAATGAGAATGGATTGTGATATGGAAGATATAAATCGTCAACTTCGTTTATCAGAAAAGAAAAGTTTACTCATTGTTAAGGAGATAAAAGAAAAACTTTTAAAAAATCTTCATCTTCAAGAACTAAAAATTGTTATAAAAATTTTACAATGAAGCAAAAAAGTAATACTGAACTTCTTTTCCAAGTAAAAAAAGAAGTTGTTTCTTTTACAAAATCACCTCTTTATAAAGAAAGAGTAGAGAGTGGTTGTTTTCCAGTTATTGGAGAAGGAGATCATAATGCTGAAATAATGATTATTGGAGAGGCACCAGGAGCAAATGAAGCTAAAACAGGAAGACCTTTTTGTGGAAGATCGGGTAATCTTTTAACAGAGATGCTTCTAAATATCGGGATAAAAAGAGAAACTGTTTATATAACAAACATTGTAAAAGATCGTCCGCCAAAGAACAGAGATCCTCTTCCAGAAGAAATAGAGTTGTATTATCCTTTTCTAGAAAGGCAGATTAGTATAATAAAACCAAAAGTTATAATCTGTTTAGGAAGATTTTCTTCACATCAGATAATGATTAAGTTTAATCTTGAAGAAGAAGTGAAGCCGATATCTGTTTTACATGGAAATGTTTTTAAAGGAAAGGCAGATTATGGAGAATTAAAAATAATTCCTTTAATGCATCCAGCAGTTGCTATTTATGACAGAAACAAAAAAGAACTTTTAGAAAAAGGATTCTTAACAGCAAAACAAAATATATGATTTTTCCAGTTTACAAGGAAAAAGGAAAAACATCTCGTGATGTTTTAAATATAATAAAGAGAGATCTTAAAGAGAAAAAGGTTGGTCATGGAGGGACTCTTGATCCCTTAGCAGAAGGGGTTTTAATTGTTGGGATTGGGAGAGAAAGCACTAAAAAACTCCACTCTGAAGAGTTTAATGAAAAAGAGTATTTAGGAACAGTTTTTCTTGGTAAAAAAAGTATTACTGACGATGAAGAAGGAGAAAAAGAAGTTGTAAAAGTGGAAAAAACTCCAACAAGAAAAGAAGTAGAAGATTGTTTGTCGTTGTTTGAAGGAGTTTTTGAACAAAAACCCCCTTACTTTTCAGCGGTAAAGGTAAAAGGAAAAGAGTCATATAAGTTGGCACGAAAACGAGTTTTCCTTGATTTAAAAAAAAGAAAAGTTGAAGCAAAAAAGATTGAAATTTTAAAATATAATTATCCTTTTCTTAAACTAAAGATAATAACTGGTAAAGGGTTTTATGTTCGTTCTTTAGCACGAGATATTGGTGAAAAATTAGGAACAGGAGGGTATTTATACAATCTTATTCGTAGTAGAGTCGGTAATTTTACAATAAGTGATTGCTACAAAGACCTTAATAGTGCAAAAAAATCTGCTTGACGATTGTCAGAAAAGAGAATAATCACTTCAAGTGACCTGTTGTTGATTTTGAACAATCTAACAAAAGATTGTTTTGCTTCTGGAATGTATCCTGTTTTTCCTCCAATAAAATAGAGAAGTGGGTAAAAGTTGTTCATATAGTTGTTTCTAGAATTATAGGTAAGAAGAAGCGTTTTGCCTTTCTTTTAGTTAAAGCATAGGTTTGTCCTTCAGAAACATTAAAAGCAAATAAACAGAAGAGAGTTATTGATATAATTATTTTTTTCATAATTTTTATATTTTGCATTTTTTTATATTTTTTGTTAGAATTATTAAAATCATTAAAGTATTATTAATAAAAATATTAAAGTCATTATGTTGGAAAAAATAATAGAAAGTGAGTTGTTGCAAAAAGAATATTTTGGAAATATTATTGCTGACTATATATCGTTTTTAGTTTTATTTTTTGTTCTTCTTGTTACTTTTTTTCTTTTAAAGCAGTTTATATTAAGAAAAATTGAAAATAAAGTGAAGGGGCAAAAAATGATATTTTTTCTTATAGATTCTTTTGATAAAATTAGCATTTATTTTTACTTTTTTGTTTCTTTTTATATATCATCTTTTAGCTTGAATGTTCCAGAATTTTTCTCGGATGGACTTTACTTTATTTTTCTCGGATGGACCTTTTATTATCTAGTTGCTATTTTTGGTTCTAAATTTATAAACCTTTCCTTTGATATTTATATTCAAAAGAAAAAGAAAAAGAAAGATGATTCGATGATAAGAATAATTAAAAGAATTTCAAAAGTAGTTTTGTGGTTAATAGCAATTCTTGTTGTTATCTCTTCAATGGGAATAAATATTACTGCTTTTGTTGCTGGAATGGGAGTTGGAGGTATTGCTATTGCTTTTGCTTTACAGCAAATATTAGGAGATCTCTTCAGTTCTTTTTCTATCTATTTTGACAAACCATTTACTGAGGGGGATTATGTTGTAGTTGATGATAAAGGAGGTGTTGTTGAAAAAATAGGAATTAAAAGCACAAGAATTAGAGCTCTTCAAGGAGAAGAAATGATTTTTGCAAACAAAGAGTTAACCTCAAAAAGAGTCCATAATTTTGGAACAATGAAAGTGAGAAGAGGTGATATAAAAATAGGAATAGTGTATAGTACTCCTGCTAAGAAAATGGAGAAGATCCCAAAAATAATTGAAAAAGTAATAAAAAAAGAGAAAGACCTTGCTACTTTTAGTAGAGCGCATTTTAGTAGTTTTGGCGATTTTTCTCTTAATTATGAAATTGTTTATCTTGTGAATTCATCAGATTACTCTGTTTATATGGATGTAAAACAAAAAATCTTGTTAAATATTAAAAAGGAGTTTGAAAAAGAAGAAATTCACTTTGCTTATCCAACAAACACTATATATTTTTCTAAACAATAACTATAATGATTGAGTTCTTTCAAAGAAAGACATTAAGCTTCTAAAAAAATATGTTAAAAGATAAAAATTTCAAAAAATATTTTTTATACTCTTTTCTTATTTTTTTATACTCTTTTCTTTTGGGAGTTAATTTTGCACTTTTTTTTCCTGAGATGGCAGAGAGCGTACTTCAACAACTAATTGAGTCCTTTGGCGGTTTGGCAGAGATGGGAACCATTTATCTTGGTGTTTTTATTTTTTTAAATAACACCTTGAAGATATTTCTATTTATATATTTAGGAATCTTATTTGCTATTCCAACTTTATTTTTCTTAGTAATTAATGGTTGGATACTAGGATGGGTGATAGCCGTTAGTGGTTTTGATTCATTTTTATATATTATTCCTCACGGAGTTTTTGAATTTACAGCGCTTTTTATTGGAACTTCATTAGGATTAAAGTTAGGTGTTTTATCTTATAAAAAGATAAAAACGAAAAAAGTTACCAAAAAACAAATAAAAGAATCTTTGA
>JAYEKQ010000039.1:0-9574 GCA_034661095.1 Patescibacteria group bacterium
GGCTTCTTTAAGATTTTCAATTTTATAACAAACACCTACTTCTTCTGTTGTTTTTTCACAAAATATAAAAAACCCTAAAAATATAACAGAAACAATGATTATAATCAAAAATAACTCTTTCATAGCTTTTTAAGTGCTTTTTTAAGTCGATTCAACGCTTCCTCTTTTCCAAGTAAATACACAATATCAAAAGGACTTGCTGATGCTTTCTTTCCACTAACAGCAACCCTTAATGGCCACAACAATAAGCCTCTATTCTTCATTCTATTAGCCTCCCCTATTAATATTTCTTCAATTTTTTCTTTTTCCCACTCTTTTATATTTAACAATATTTTAATACTTTTGTCTATAGATTTTTTTATTTCTTCTTCTTCCGCATTTTTCCAAAAAAGGAGCTCTTTCTCATATTCTAACTCTTCCTTAAAGAAATAATCCACTAACTCCCCTACTTCCGAGAGATACTTTAATCTTTCTTGGTATAAACCAATTATTTGTTCTATTTCTTTAAATGATACTTCCTTTTTTGTTTCAACTGCTTGATAATTATTAGATGATAATTCTTTTAGAATATTTTCTTTAACAAGAAAAGGAATACAATCTTTAGTTAACTGTTCTATTTTTCTGCTTCTTATGTAACGACCGTTAATATACTTTAGTTTTTCTATATCAAAAACAGCTGGTGATTTTTGACATTTTTCAAGAAGAAACATCTCTATTATTTTTTCTGGAGAATAAATCTCTTCTTCTGTCCCTGGATTCCACCCTAAGAGAGATATAAAGTTAAAAAGAGCTTCTGGTAGATATCCTTGTTCTTTATACTCATAAAGAGAAACAGCACCATGTCTTTTACTTAGTTTATTTTTATCAGGACCTAAAATCAAAGGAAGGTGTGCAAAAGAAGGAATCGGAATATTAAGTGCTTCTGATATTATGATCTGCTTTGGAGTGTTGGAAATATGATCATCTCCGCGAATAACATCGGTTACCCCCATATCATAATCATCAACAACACAAGCAAAGTTATATAAAGGAGAAAGATCTTTTTTGGCAACAACAAAATCACCACCAATGTCACTGGTATTAAACTCTATCTTCCCCTTTATTTTATCTTGAATCTCTACTATTTTTCCTTGTGGAACTTTTATTCTAAAAACAAAATCCATCCCATCTTCAATCATTTTTTTCCTTTCTTCTTCTGATAAAGAAGCACAATCACCTTCATATCGTGGAGGTTCTTTTCTTTCTTGTTGCTTTTTTCTGTTTTCTTCAAGTTTTTCTTTTGTGCAAAAACAAGGATACACCTTCCCTGACTCAATTAATTTATTAAGATATTTTTTGTAAACATCACTTCTTTCGCTTTGTCGAAAAGGACCTAGATCCCACTTAACTCCTATCCACTCTAAACTTCGCATAATATCATCTTCATACTCTTCTTTTGATCTTTCTTTGTCAGTATCTTCAATCCGAAGAACAAATTCCCCTTTCATTTTTTGGGCATACAAAAAATTAAACAACGCTGTTCTGGTCGCTCCAATGTGTAAATTTCCAGTTGGTGACGGAGCAAATCTTACCCGAATTTTTTTTAAAGACATAGTTTTAACATTTGACAAGGTTAATTGTCAATCAAGTATTCTTTTATATATGAAGCAGTTATATATGCTGATTGTGGTCTTGCGAATTTTTTTGCGTTTTCCTCCATAATTCTGATCTGTTCTATCGGATAAAAAAGCTCTCTTACTTTCCCAAGAAAAAATCTTGGTGTAAAGTTTCCTTCTTCAAAAACTATCGTCGCCCCAGTTTTAGCATAAGAATATGCATTTTTAACTTGATGATCTTGTGCTGATCCAGAAAGAGGAAGAATAATGCTTGCTTTTGCATTTGCAGAAATTTCAAATATATTTCCAGATCCCGCTCTACTAACAACAAGATCATTTACTTTGTAAGCATTCCTGAGTTGTTCTTCATTTAGAAAAGAAAAAAGATGATAATTTGAACGAAGTTCTTTATTTATAAGGGTATCTGCTTCTGCTAGTGTTTGTTTGTAATTAAGGTTTCCACACTGATGAATAACTTGAAAATCTTTCAAAAGCTCGTTTGCAATTGATATAAAAATTTCATTTATTCTTTCACTCCCTTGTGATCCTCCTAAAATAAGAATTACTGGTTTTTCTTTACTTAACTTAAAGATCTTTCTTGCTTCTTCTTTACTTCCCCCTATTACTTCTGTTCTTATTGGATTTCCAACATTAATAATTTTATTTTTTGGAATTCCAATTGTGTCTGGAAAAGATGTAAAAATTTCACAAGCAAAGCGTTGCAAGAACTGATTTGCTTTTCCTGGAACCACATCTGATTCGTGAAAAAAGATAGGTGTTCTTAGTAAAAATGTACTTAAAATAACAGGAACTGACCCATATCCTCCCTTGCTAAAAATAATATCTGGCGATATGAAGTATAAATAAAAAAACGACTGTATTATTCCAATTGGTGTTTTTATAAAAATATCAACTATGTTTTGAAGAATAGCCAACGGATCACTATAACGACGAAGCTTTCCAGCAAAAATATTCTTCATCACAACCCCCTCTTTCTTTATATACTCTTCAGACAGTTTATTTTTTGGTCCAATATAATAAAGAACAAAATTAACTTCTTTTGGAAAGATGTTCTTAAGTTCTCTTATAATAGCTACGAGTGGAAAGATGTGTCCTCCCGTTCCCCCTGTAGTAAAAACTATCTTAATTTGTTTTTCTTTTTTCTTTTTTGACATATTGAGAAGCATTAAGCATTAACCCGATTGCAGCTAATTCAGCCACAAGGTGTGATTTTCCATAACTAATAAAAGGTAGCGGTATTCCTGTTACAGGAAAAATATTAACCGCAACTCCAATATTAACAGAAGATTGAATAAAAATCCAACTTCCAACTCCAATTAAAATAAAACGACTAAATTTATCATCTGTTTTCATTGCAAGAAAAATTGCTCTAAATAAAAAACCTAAAAACAATAAAACAATCAAGAACGCTCCTAAAAAACCTGTCTCTTCAGCTAAAATTGAAAAAATAAAATCAGTTGCTTGTTCTGGGAGATTCCCAAATTTTTGTTCACTCATTCCAAGTCCAACTCCTGACAATCCACCCGAGCCAATAGTAATGAGAGATTGCCTTGCTTGATAATTAACATCAGAGAGACCGACCTCTGGGCTCATTGCTCCAACTATCCTGTTTAAGGCATATGGAAATCTCCACAAAAAAAACAGTGCTATTAATCCTCCAGCAGAAATAGTTGAAAAAATATGTGAAAAAGGAGCTCCTGCTGTGAAATAAAGTATTATTCCGATAGAAATAATTACAAGAAAAGTACTAAGATCTGGCTGATTATAAAAAATTAAACCAAGCGCAATACAAAGAACAATAAAAGGAAAAAGAATGTTCTTCATTCGCTTTTTGTCTTTTTTGAAATCTTTAGAAGAAAGCCAGCTAGCAATATATAAAATAAAAGTTAGTTTTAAAAATTCTGATGGTTGAAATGACAATGGCCCGATGCTAAGCCATCTTGTAGATCCTCCAGCTGCATAAGATAATCCAGAAATAAGTATTATAATAATAAGAGCAAGGTTTATTAAAAATAAAAACGGAGCAACTTTTTTAATAATATGAAGAGGTGTTTTTAAAAACACAAAAGCAAGAAATACTCCTGGAATAATTCCAAGGTATATCTGCTCAAAAAAACTTATCTTTTCTACGACTGAAGTAGCGCTTGCAAGAATTAAAAGACCAAAAATAATTATTGAAGAAACAATCCCAAGAATAGTATAATCAATTTTATTTTTTTGCATATTTTTTAAATAAATCTCCTCTTTCTTTATAATCTCTAAACATTCCGAAACTTGCAAATCCTGGTGAAAGGAGACAAATCTTACCTTTCTCAGTTTTTTCTTTTCCATAACGAACAGCCTCTTCCATATTAGCTGCAGTAAAAACATTTCTTCCAGTTTTCATAACTGCCTCTCCTAATTCTTTACTGCTTCCGTTAAAAACAATAATATTTTCTACTTTGTTTTCTTCTATTGATTCTATTATAGCAAATATATCGGACCCCTTCTCTTTTCCTCCAATAATCAATGTTCCAACAATAGATAATTCTTTTACTGCTTTCGCAGTTGCTTCGGGAATCGTTGCTGCAGAATCATTATAAAAAATAACTTCATCTACAGTAGAAACATACTCCATTCTATGCGGAAGTCCTTTGAAGTCTAAAAGAAGCTGGTGCACCTCTTTTTTTTCTACTCCTATAGCTGTGATAACTTCAAAAATAGGGTCTAGCGGTGTCGCCACCCCTTTTATTTTCTCTTTTCCTGAAAAAGAAATTTTTTTAGCAAGCGACGACTCTCCTATTTTTCTTGAAAAAACATTATTTTGGTTGTAAATAACTAAATCATTGCTATTTTGAAAATCAACAATCTTCTTTTTTGATAAAAAATACTCTTCAAAATCCTTATGCCTATCCAAGTGATCTTTAAACAAATTTAAAACTACTGCTATATGAGGACTATTTGTTATTGTTTGTAGTTGAAAACTGGAAAGTTCATAAATAAAAATATCTTCTTCTTTTTCCTCTCCTAAATAACCAAGGACAGGAACCCCAATATTCCCAATTAAAAAAGAATTATATCCTTTCTTTTTCAAAATATGATGAATCATTAGAGAAGTAGTACTCTTTCCCTTTGTTCCGGTCACTCCGACAATTCTCCCTTTGCAGTTTTTAATAAAAATATCACTTTGTGAAGTTACTATCTGATTTTTTTTAAATTTAATTTTATGAAGAGGAACTCCTGGTGATTTAATTATAATGTCATAATCCCCTACTGAAGAAAGATAATCTTCACCAAAATAAAGCTTAATGTTATTTTTTAATCTTTCTTTAGTTTTTTCCTTTATCTGTTCAAATGGTGTTATATCAGCAATACCTAGTTCTTTGTATTCTATTTTTTCTTGAACAAAACAAAGATTATCAAGCCCTTCTTCTCCTAAGCCTAAAATTAATATTTTTTTATTTTCAAGATCTGAAATTAACATATTACCCTAAAAGATGTATCGCAACACCAATAATCGCAAAAATAACTCCAATTATCCAGTAACGCATTGTAACTTTATAGTGTGGCCACCCTTTTGCTTCAAAGTGATGATGAATTGGGGCAGAGAGAAAAACTTTTTTCCCACGAATTTTTTTAGAAAGAAGTTGAACAATTACTGAACCTGATGTTACAACAAGCAAAATAGCAATAACAGGAAGAACAATAACTGCATTAGTTAAAAAAGCAATCACTGTCAAAGAAACTGTTAATCCGATAACTCCAGTTTCTCCCATATAAAATCTTGCTGGAGGAATATTAAACCATAGAAAAGCAAACAATCCTCCAATCACTGCCAAACAGAAAGTAGCAAGGTCTATCTGTCCTTGAAAAAACGCTATTGTGGCATATGCCCCAAAAATAGAAGTAAAAACTCCTCCCGCTAATCCATCAAGGCCATCAATTACTGCCCCACTATATGTCGCAAGAGTAACAATTACAAAGAACGGTATAAACAAAAATCCTAAATAAAAATCACCAAATAAAGGAACATATATCGATTCTCTTCCCAGTTGAAAATAAAACCAAAATGCCCCAATCACTCCAATAAAAGAAATCAATACTAATCTGTATCTTAGGCTTAATCCTTCTTCCAAGTTTTTTATTTTAATAAAACTTGTTGTTTGCATAAGATCGTCAACAGCTCCAACCAAAGAAGCAGATATTAATGTAAACAAGGGAAGCCAAGTTTGTTCACGACTTAAAAAATTTATTTTTTGAATCCAGTAATTGTCAAAAAACAAAGATAATCCAAAAAATAAAAAAGTAACAATTGTTACTGATCCCCAAACAAGAACTCCACCAAATCTTGGTGTTCCGGTTTCTTTTTTAAGATGAAACTTTCTAAAGTTTTTTAAATCACCTCCATCTATTGCTTTTTCTTTTGCTTTATTTTTCCATAGCCTTTTTTTATATAAAAAACTATTTAATGGAAAACTAACAAAAAAAGCAATAAAGAAAGAAAAAATTCCTGCTGTAAAAACTTTAATAATATTAACTGTTATTTCGGGCATAGTTAATTAATTTGTTCATATCTTCAAATCTGTCTTGAGAACCTAAAATCACATTTATTATATATCCTTCTTCTTCCGGTTTTTTAAAAACAATCAATAAGCACTGGCCAGCCATATTAGTTGTTCCTGTTTTTCCTCCAATTATTTCCTGTTGCCAACCTTTTTCTGAGTTATAAACTAAAAAATTAGTATTAAATGATTTGTAGTAAATTGTTCTATCTGGAGAGTATATGTAATAAGTAGGATTTTTTGATATATCAAAAATTTCTTTTTGATTTTCTAAAATATAAATTGACAATTCTACTATTTCGCTAGCTGTTGACTTGTTGTAATTATCACCATCGTCAAGACCACTCGGATTTATAAAAAATGTATTTTCAAGCCCTACCATTTCTGCTTTCTCGTTCATTTCTTTTACAAAAAGCTGAAGTGAATTAAGGTTAGCATTATCATCTTCTTTTTTAAAAAACCGATCACTTATTGTTGCAAGAACAAAGGCGGATACATTATTTGACTCCACTATCATTTGTGAAACAATGCTTTTAATTTTTGTCTCCTTCCAAGCTTTAAAATTACTAACTCCTACTATATCAATCTCTTCGTCTAAATTATAATTCTCAAAAACAATCAGTGCTGTCATCAACTTACTAATACTGGCAATCGGCAAAATTTCATCTTTATTTTTATTGTATAATACTTTTCTTTCTCCGTTCTTATAGTAAACAGATAAAATTGCTTCTGCTTCAATTAAGAGTTCTTCCTCTTCTTCTTCTTTTTCTAAGAAGTTTGTTTCTACTATAACTTCTGGTTTTTTTTCTATCAACTCTTCATTGTTTTTAAAGAAAAAATGAAATGATAATAGTGAAATCACAAAAAACAAAACAACCCCTCCAATTATTATTATTCTTTGTTTAGTTTTGCTTTTCATTTCTCTTTATGTGGAGATCATTAAGTTGTTTTTCTTTTATGTCAGAAGAAGGGGCTCCCATAACAAGATCTCTTGCATCTCCTGTTTTTGGAAAAGCAATAACTTCTCTTATGTTCTTTTCGTTTAATAATATCGATAAAAATCTTTCAAAGCCAAAAGCAATTCCACCATGAGGAGGAGCTCCAAAAGAAAATGCTTCTAAAAGGTGACCAAACATTTTTTCAATTTCATCTTTCTTATGGCCAAGAACACTGAAAACTGCCTCCAGTACTTCTTTTTGATTAGATCTTATACTTCCTCCTGCAATTTCCGATCCATTAAGAACCAGATCATACTGAAGTCCTCTTACTTTTTCAGGATTGCTTTTTATTTTTTCAAGATCATCTTCATCTGGTTTTGTGAAAGGATGATGGACGACATTCCACTTTCCTTCTTTATTCTTTTCAAACATCGGAAAATCAACTACAAAAGCGAATGCAAGTTCATTTTCATCCTCTTTATTTTTTCTTATATCCGGTCTATCCTCCCTCCACTTATCCATCGCTTCATCATAGGGAATTCTTGGAAATGGAACTTGTTGAATCTTTTTCTCTGGGAAAAATTTATTAACAATTTCAATCGTCATCTCTTCTACAAGATTCATTATGTATTCTTTGTCAATAAAAGAAAGCTCTATGTCTAACTGAGTAAACTCTGCTTGTCTGTCAGCTCTAAAGTCCTCATCGCGAAAACATCTTGCAAATTGAAAATATCTTTCAATTCCACCAACCATTAGTAACTGTTTATACTGTTGTGGGCTTTGAGGAAGAGCATAAAAACTTCCTGCTTGAAGGCGAGAAGGAACCAAAAAATCACGAGCTCCTTCTGGTGTTGATTTTGTTAATATCGGGGTTTCAACTTCAAGAAATCCTTTTTCATCCAAAAAATTTCTGCAAAACAATATAATGTTATGTTTATCAGAGAGATTTTTTTTAACTCTTTCTCTTCTAATATCAAGATAACGATGCCTCATTCTAATTTCTTCATTAATCTCATATCCATCAGTTTCAATTGCAAAAGGAAGTGTTTCTGCTTCTGATAAAATTTTAATCTCTTCAATCTCCATTTCTACTGATCCTGTCTCAATGTCATTATTTTTCATTTTTTCTGGGCGCTCTTTAACTTCTCCAACAACCTCTACTACCCATTCTGTCCTTATTTTTTTTGCTTCCTCATAGAAAGAATTGTTACTGATTATTACTGTTTGTAAAACGCCAGAAAAATCACGAATATCAAAAAAGATTATTTTTCCATGTAATCTGACACTATTAACAAACCCACTTACTTTAATTTTTTTTCCAACACAAAAAAGGGTTTCTTTTATAAAAGTTCTTTTCATTTTTTTATATTATTCTTTAATATACTTATTGATTAAATCAAGAATCTCCTTCGGAGTGTAGTTTGTTTTGATAAGATATTCTTTTGCTCCAAGTCCTATTGCCTTTTCTCTTGTTTCATTATCGTCATAATTAGAATAAGCAATCACTTTTATATCTTTCAAATCGTCAATCTTATTCATTTTTTCTAAAAAATCAGTTCCATTTCCTCTTGGAAGAAGTATATCAAGAATAATCAAATCTGGCTTTATTCCTATCGTTTTTTTGAGACCTTCTTCTGCGCTAACTGCAGAGTAAACTTCAAAACCTTCTCGTTTAAATCTTTCCTCATAAATATCAGTAAGCATCTTCTCATCTTCAATAATTAGAATTTTCTTCATATTTTTTAAATATATTTTTTTATTTAGACCTTTAATGATAAAGCATCAAAAACTTTTCTATTTTTTATCGTGTCGCTAATATAAGCCTTTAATCTTGCTAGATTTTCATCACTTTCTTTTTCTTTTTCTCTTCCAACTGCTTTAAAATATTCATCAACCTCTTCTTCAACTTCTTCATCTGTAGCCTCAACTCCCTCTTCTTTGCTAATATAATGAAGAATTAAAGCATAAGATATGTTTTCTTCTGCCTTCTTTCTCCATTCTTTTTTTATATCATCTTCTGTTTTATTTATTTGTTTTAAATAATCATCCAAAGAAGAACCCTTTTTATTTATCTGATTTTCAAGATTCTTAATCATATTATCTAACTCCCTCTCAACTAAAATCTCAGGAATTTCAAACTTTTTAGTTTCCTTTCTTAACTCTTCTAATATTTTCATTTTTAATTTTTCATTTTTATTGGTCTGTTTTTCTTTTTCTATTCCCTCTTTTATCTTGTTTTTAAGATCAGGCAAATCTTTTATATTTGGAAGTGTTTTTGCTAATTCATCATTCACTTCAGGAAGTTCCTTTTCCATAACCGTTACCATCTTTACGGTAAAATCAATCTTTTTCCCAGAAAGCTCTTTTCTGTCTTCTTCAGCTCCCTTTACCTCTATTGAAAACTCTTTTTCTTCTCCAGTTTTCATTTCCACTATATTCTCCTCAAATCCTTCCAACACTTCCATCTCTTTTTCTCCTA
>JAYEKQ010000040.1:0-8401 GCA_034661095.1 Patescibacteria group bacterium
CGCAATTTATTGCTTTTGCTAACAAGCGAGCAATTGTTGTTTTTCCAGATCCTTTCGGACCACAAAAAAGATAAGCATGAGCTATTTTGTTTGTTGAGATCGCATTTTTCAAGATATCAGTAATGTGATCCTGTCCAATTACCTCAGAAAAATTTTGAGGTCTGTATTTACGATAAAGAACCATTTCAGACATTTTTATTTATTGTTAAGAGTATTTACTCTTTTGTTAATATAATGCATTAAGTAGAAAAATAGTATTAAAACAATTAATCCACCAATAATTTGTGCTCCTTGATAATTTTTTACTTCTAATCCGACCAAAGTAATTGCCATTACTATTTTTCCAGAAAGAAGTACTCCACATATAATCGCAATTATTGACTTTTTATAGGAAAGACGAAACAAGATTGCAGCAAGTGAAGCTGTCCATGCTCCAGTAATCGGAAGTGGAATCGCAGTAAAAATAAAAAGAGCAAGATATCCATACTTCTCTATTCTTTTCTGATAGTCGTTTCTTGTTTTCAAAAACAAGAAATCAAAAAAAGCTTTCATTATTCTAAATCTATTAGAAAGCCACTTTGACACTGAAACAAAAAATCCAAAAATCAGAAAGACTGGAATTATGTTTCCAATAACCGCAATTGTGTAAGCAAGATAAGGATTTACTCCTGAAAGAATTGCAAACGGAATTGCTCCTCGCAGTTCAAAAACAGGAGTCATTGAAATTAAAAAGGTTTGAAATTCGGCTATCATAAAGTTATTATAACTCAAAAAACAAGTAAGAGCAAAATTAAATAATTTATTTAGTGCGGGATTTCGGTGCGGGGGTGGAGTCCGCACCGCTAAAATATTCATGGATTAAAAAGATGATGGGATTCTTCACTACGCTTCGCTTCGTTCAGAATGACGGAGGTTTTTATTTAATTTTCAATTTGGCAATTTTCAATTTTCAATGAATTTTCAATTTTTTAATTTCCAAATGTTAAATTATAAATTCAAATATTCAAAATGAGATTCTTCACTGCGCTATGCTCCGTTCAGAATGACAGTGTGATAGAGTTCTGGATTCCCAATCAATACTCGGTCATAGCCAAGCACATGGCTGGGAATGATAAGCGGGATGGGAATTTCCCGAGGTCTCACCTCGGGAAAAGTCTCGTATTGTTTTACATTTCAGTTTCGTGTTGTTTCGCACACTTCCTTTAGAAATATCGTTTTGGATTTTGGATTTTGATGCTTATGATTTATTTAGAATTTGGTGCTTATACAGTGGGATTCTTCAGTCGCTTCGCTCTTTCAGAATAACAAGGTTGCTTTGTTTATTTATGCTTTATGTGATAAAATCTTTTTATGATTAAACTATATAATTCCTTTTCTCGGGAGAAAGAAATCTTTACTCCTATTGGTGAAGAAGTAAGATTATATACTTGTGGTCCTACTGTTTATGATTATGCTCATATTGGAAATTTAAGGACCTATCTTTTTGAAGACACCTTAAAAAGGGTTCTTCTTTACAATGGTTTAAAAGTGAAGCATGTGATGAATATTACTGATGTTGGACATCTTGTTTCTGACGCTGATACTGGTGAAGATAAGATGGAGAAAAGAGCAAAAGAAAGAAATCAAACTGCTTGGGATATTTCTGAGTATTACACAAAAACATTTAAACAAGACCTGAAGAAACTAAACATTATAGACCCTGACATATATATAAAAGCTACTGATACAATCAAGGAACAGATTGATTTAATAAAAAAAATAGAAGAAAACGGTTTTACATATACAATAAAAGATGGAGTATATTTTGACACTTCAAAGTTAGAAAGCTACGGAAAGATGGCAAACCTAAAAGAAAGAGAAGCTGGAAAAAGAATTGATATAAAAGACAAGAAAAATCCAACTGATTTTGCTCTTTGGAAATTCTCTCCTCCAGACGAAAAAAGAC
The DNA here is from genome assembly GCA_034661095.1 of Patescibacteria group bacterium. Classification (GTDB taxonomy): domain Bacteria; phylum Patescibacteriota; class Minisyncoccia; order Minisyncoccales; family PWPS01; genus PWHW01. Next base: position 1,946 of record JAYEKQ010000040.1, read on the forward strand.
AGATGGAGTGGGATTCTCCTTGGGGCATTGGTTTTCCTGGATGGCACACAGAGTGTGTCGCAATGTCTGAAAAATGCCTCGGAATTCCTTTTGATATTCACTGTGGAGGAATAGATCATATAGAGATCCATCATCCAAACGAAATTGCACAGTCAGAAGCAGCTTACGGAAAAAATCCTGCAAATTTTTGGATGCATGGAGAGTTTTTAAATCTTAAAGACGGAAAGATGGCAAAATCAAAAGGAAATATAACTACTATCTCTTCTTTTGAAGAAGAAGGAATATCCCCTCTTGCCTATCGCTATCTTAACTTAACTGCTCACTACCGCACAAAATTAACCTTTTCTAAGGAAGCTGTCTTGAATGCTGAAAAAGCTCTCTTTAAGATGAAGGAAAAGATAAATCCTAAAGATTTTTCTAAGGAAAAAATAAGTGAAAAGTATAAAAAGAAATTTCAAGAAGTAATAAACGATGATCTAAATATCCCAAAAGCACTTTCTGTTGCTTTTGCTGTCTTGAAAGATAAAGAACTTAGTAGTGCTGAAAAAAGTAGTACCTTGATTGATTTTGATAAAGTTTTTGGATTAAAATTAGATGAAAAACAAATCACAGCTCCAAAAGAAGTTGTAAGGCTTGCCGAAGAAAGAAAAAAAGCACGATTAGATAAAAACTTTCAGTTATCTGATGAGATAAGAGAAAAAATAAAAAAAATGGGATATCTTGTTGAAGATACTGATAACGAATATAAAATAAGAAAAATTTCTTGATATGGACAAAATTCCTCCACAAAATATAGAAGCCGAACAATCTCTTCTTGGCTCTCTGATGATTGACCCTGATGCAATTTTTAAAGTGATTGATTTTTTAAGTCCTGGTGACTTTTATAAAAAAAGTCACAGAGATATATACGAAACGATAATAACTTTGCTTAACCGAAGAGAAGCAATTGACTTACTTTCTGTTTCTGGTCATCTTAAGGAAAAGAAGATATTAAAAGAAATTGGAGGAAAAAGTTACCTCACCTCTCTTGTTAATAGTGTTCCTACTGCAAGTCATGCAACTGATTACGCAAACATTATTCGTAAAAAGAAAATTCTTCGTGACCTTATCGGATTTGGACAAGAAATAAGCATCTCTGCTTACGGCGAGAAAAAAGAAGTGGAAACACTTCTTGATGAAGCAGAAAGAAAAATTCTTGGAATCTCACAAAACTCATCACAAAAAACATTTTCTGCTCTGCGAGACAACTTGGAAGATGCTTTTGAAAGAATAGAATACCTTTCAACTCAAGAAGGAAAATCAAGAGGAGTTTCCACAGGGTTCAACGATTTAGACAATCTTCTCTCCGGACTTCAAAATTCAGATTTAATAATCCTTGCTGCAAGACCAAGTATGGGAAAGAGTGCCCTTGCTTCTAGTATTGCAAAAAATGCTGCTAAAAATGGTTCTTCAGTTGGAATTTTTAGTTTAGAGATGTCAATTGATCAGATTGTTGATCGTCTTATTTCTGATATGTCAGGAATAAACTTGTGGAAGTTAAGAACCGGAAATTTAAAGAAAGAAGGAGACGACAATGACTTTGTGCGAATAAGAGAATCTTTTTCTCAGATCTCCGACCTTCCAATATATATTGACGATGCTGCTGCTATTAACGCAATGCAGATGAGAGCAATGGCAAGAAGGTTGCAAGCAGAAAAAGGATTAGATCTGATTATTATTGATTACTTGCAATTAGTTCAACCACAAACAAATTCATATTCAATAGTTCAACAAATGACTGAGATCTCTCGTGAATTAAAAGTTATGGCAAAGGAACTAAACATTCCAGTTCTTGCCTTGTCACAATTATCCCGTGCTGTAGAACAAAGAACTCCTCAAATCCCAAGATTAGCCGACCTTCGTGAATCGGGAGCGTTAGAGCAAGATGCGGATGTTGTTGCTTTTATTTATAGAGAAGATTATTACCGTGAAGACACTGCAAAAAGAAATGTTTCCGATATAATAATAGCAAAACACCGTAACGGGCCAATCGGAAAAGTAAAATTATATTTTGATAAAGATACTGCTTCTTTTAGAAACTTAGATAAACAACATTAAAAAATTTTCAGTTTGGTAATTTTCAATTTTCAATGAATTTTCAATTTTCTAATTTTCAAAAACGAGATTTTTCACTACACTTCGCTATTTGGAAATTGAAAATTATTTTATTATGTATCCTTCTATTATAGAAAAACTTATTCGTTGTTTTTCGCGATTTCCTACTGTTGGACCGAAAACAGCAACAAGGTTTGTTTTTCACTGCCTCTCTTCTCCTCAAGAAGAGATTGATTCTCTTATAAACAACCTTCAAGAGTTAAAAAAATCAGTTAAAAGCTGTAAAGTTTGTTTTCGTTCTGTTCTTAAAAATGAAAAACTTTGTTCAATTTGTGATAATAAAAAAAGGGATCACGGAATAATTTGCGTGGTAGAAAAAGAGGCAGATCTTGTCTCAATTGAAAAAACAGGAGAGTATAAAGGAATATACTTTATATTAGGAGGAAGTGTCTCCCCTCTCCGAAAAGATGATTTTAAGAAAATAAGAGGAGAAGATCTGCGAAAAAGAATAGAAGATCCATCTTCTTTCGGACTTCCAAAAATTAAAGAAGTGATAATCGCCACCAATCAAACAACAGAAGGAGATGCAACTGCTATCTACATCTCTAGGGTTTTAGAAAAATACAAAGTTAAAGTTACTCGTATTGGAAGAGGACTTCCAACTGGTGGAGAAATAGAATACGCTGATGAAGAAACTGTTTCATCTGCTCTTAGAAACAGAAAGTAAAGAGTTATAAATACTAATACACTTATCGGCGACGCTGTCCCACTTTATTTTTTTTGCTTCTATCTCTCCGTTTCTTGCTAAACAAACTCTCATTGGTTCACTTGAAAGAGCGGTAAGAATCTTATTCGCCATCTCATCAGTGTCCCAAAAATCAACTTTTAAAGCATTTTTCAAAACCTCTGAAACGCCTGATTGTTTTGATATTAAAACTGGTGTTCCGTTTATTAATGACTCAAGAGGGGTTAATCCAAACGGCTCTGATATAGAAGGCATTACAAAAATATCTGCTTCTCGGAAGAGATTATATAATTTTTTTCCTCTCAAAAATCCTGTAAAAAAGACTTTATCAGATATTCCCAACTCCCCCGCCTGATGCATAATCTGTCTCTCCATATCCCCTGATCCAGCAATGATAAAAATCACCTTTTTATTATAATCAAGAACCTTCTTCGCCATCTTTAAAAAGTAATCGGGTCCTTTCTGAACAGTTATTCTTCCAATAAAAGCAACTGTTTTATATCCCGCATCTTTAAATGTTTTCAATAACTCCTCTTTTTCAAAGCTTTTTGATTCTGTGTCATCTATTCCGTTGTGAACTACTTCTATCTTCTCAGAAGGAATTCCATAATGCTTCATAATTATTCCTTTTGTAAAGTTACTAACGGTAATCACTTTATCTGCTTCTTCCATTCCTTCTTTCTCGCGGTTATAAACTTCTTGATTAACTCTTCCAACTCCTCCTCTATCAAACTCTGTGGCGTGAATATGTGCTATTAAAGGTTTTCCAGAAACCTTTTTTGCTGTTACTCCTGCTCCAAAGGAAAGCCAGTCATGAGCATGGATAACATCAAATTCTTCAGAGAGAGCAATATCTTTAGCATATTCTGCGTAACGAGAAACTTCATCAAGAAGCGTTCTTCCGTAAATATCTCCACCTTGAACACCAAAAAGAACCCTTTTGTAGCTACTACTACTAAGATACGGAGAAAGGAGAGAGTTTACTTCAATCTCTTTATAATTACAAATCCTCTTTACAGAAACAACATTAAAAAAGGGATTTTTTTCATTTTTCCTTGGAAGAACAAAAGTAACTTCTACCCCCCCCTTAGCTAAGCTTTTTGAGAGTCCGAAACAAGCAACTCCCAATCCTCCGCTGTTCTGTGGAGGAAGCTCCCAGCCAAACATAAGTACTTTTTTACCCATATTAAATTAATTGTATATGATTTAAGATTAAAAAGAAAGCCAAGATTTCATTTTTTGAAAATCTCCATCAACATCATCCGATTCGGTGATGATAAACAAGATAGCTCTTTCTCTTCCTTCTTTCTCTATTTTTAGAACAGTAAAACGAGATTCTTTGCCGTTTTCAACTGCTCCTTTAAATGTGCTACTCCTATCAAAAACAAATCCTCTGTACTGATAAATATATCGCATCGCTTTCGCTACATCAACTGGTGTTGTTATATTTTCTTCTGAAAAACTAAAAATGTCACTAAAAAAAGTGTTTTCCATTCCGATAGATCTTGCTTTAGCGTTTACAACTTCTTTAAAGTGCTCTGGTGTAAGAAAGCGAGTTAAGACTAAAAGTGGTTCTTTTGAAGAAGTAGTCAGTGTTTTTTCTAAAAGCTGACTTCCAGTGTAACTTGCGTTTGGAAAAATAACGCCATCACTAAACCCTTCTATCATCCAACTTCTTGCAGTTATTCTTCTTTCAAGATTAACTGTTTCGCTAAACACAACTGCTAACATTGGCCTTACTAAAGGTTCTCCATTTATTTCTGCATTTTTATCTTTGTTTAAGATAATTTCTCCTGTCTCAATATCTGCGAGCATAAAGTTTTCAGCACTTACTTGTTCTGAAAACTGATAATCTTCATCAGGAATTGTTATCGCTGGAAGAAAAGGAGTTTCTTTTTTATTAAAAACTAAAACAGGCATTCCTCTTTCAGCAAATAGAAAAACTTCTTTTGCATCAGCTGTATTCATTCTTATACATCCACCAGAAGGACCTGCTGAAAGTCCTCTTCCCATATAATCATAAGGCCATCCGTGAATAAAAAAGTTTCCATAAAACTGAACAGCGTAAGGCATCCAAACTTGTGCTACTGAAGAAAAATGAGTTGCTATCGTGTCTCCGACAAAGTAAAATCCTGGAGGAGTCTCCCACCAAGAACCCTCTCTTCCCTTGCTAACTGCTGAGAATGTTTTTATTTTTTCTCCTTCTTCATATAAAGAGATCTCCATTTCTTCAAGGTCAACATCAATAAAACTTCTGTTTTCATTGATCAAATTAATTTTTTCTTTTTCAATTTTTTCTTTAATATAATCTTCAAAACCATACTGTTCTATATCTGATTCATAAATAAAAGATTTATTTTCTGGAACACGGTAATAAACATCATAATTAGTATTTTGAACTTTTTTCCAAAATAGGAAAAAAGATCCTGATAAAAAAATTAAAACTACCGCTAAAACAATGGTGATAAATTTATACTTATTGCCTTTATTTTTTTTATTTTTATTATTATTTTTTTTCATCTTCTATCTCTAATAGTCTGTTATATTTAGCAACTCTTTCTCCTCTTGCTGGAGCTCCTGATTTTATGTAGTCAGCGCCAATTCCAACCGCAAAATCAGCAATAAAATCATCGTTAGTTTCTCCAGAACGATGAGAAACAATTATCTTCCACTGAAGCTCTTGCGCTGTTTTAGCAGCTTGAAGTGCTTCGGATACTGTTCCGATCTGATTTATCTTTAAAATCATCGCATTACAAGATTTGTTTTCTTCTGCTTTCTGTATTCTTTTTGTGTTTGTCGTTAAAAGATCATCTCCAATAATAAGAATACCAGAAAGTTCTTTTTTTAGCTCTCCCCATCCAACAAAATCATCTTCTGCTAAAGGATCTTCAAAGCCAATTATTGAAAATTTTTCTTTTAGATTTTTATAAAAAGCGATCATCTCTTCTTTGCTTTTTAAATCACCATCTAAAAGATATTTTTCTTCTTTATAAAACTCAGTAGCTGCAACATCAACAATTACAGAAGCACTATTGTCAACTTCTTTTAAAAGATTAAAAACATCTTCTGTTTTTTTTATATCAGGAACAAACCCTCCCTCATCTCCGATATTAACAGAACTTGCTCCGTATTTTAGTAATATTTTTTGCTTTAAGTTTTTATAAAATTCAACTGCAAAACGCAAGTTTTCAGAAAAAGATTCCTCTTCTGGAACAACCATAAACTCTTGAAAGCTAACTCCTCCTCCTGAATGAACTCCACCATTAATTATATTAAAACAAGGAGTTGGTATTTTTTGTTTAAAATCAAAAGCAGAAGAAATGTAGTTGTAGAAAGAAATGTTCCTTTTTTTAGCAACCGCTCTGAAAACAGACATAGAAACCCCAAGAATTGCATTCGCTCCAAGATTTGATTTATCTTCTGTTCCGTCAAGATCTATTAAAATCTTATCTATTTTTAGAGGATCAACCTCTTCTCCTTTCAAAGCAGATAATATTTTTTCATTGACATTTGAAACAGCCTCCAAAACACCTTTTCCAGCAAACCGCTTTCCTCCATCTCTAATTTCTTTTGCTTCAAAGCTTCCAGTTGAAGCTCCAGAAGGAACTGAAGAAATT
>JAYEKQ010000041.1:0-34109 GCA_034661095.1 Patescibacteria group bacterium
ATGAAAAAGAAAATTTAGAAAAATTACAAAGAGAGTTTATTAAAAATTTCTCAAAATACGACAGCCAAACCCTCATCAATAAAGAATTTGAAAGAATCATGATTGAATTTTCATGGAAATCTTCAGTAATAGAAGGAAACACTTATTCGCTTTTGGGTACGGAAGCTTTGATAAAAAATAATGTTGTCGGAAAAGGAAAAACAAAAGAAGAAACTCAAATGATTCTTAATCATAAAGATGCGTTTAATGAAGCTATACAAAATAAAGAAAGATTTAGAAAATTAAATTATTCTGATATTGAATATATCCATTCCGTTTTAACCAAGAAACTCGGGGTCGCTAAAAATATTAGAAACGCGCCAGTCGGAATTACCGGCACAAAGTATAAACCTTTAGATAATGATCACCAAATTAAGGAAGTAATACAGCAAATGACGGATCTGATTAATAAAAAGGAATCAATTTTTGAAAAAGCTTTTTTGGTTTTAATTCTTATTGCATATATTCAAATTTTTGAAGACGGAAACAAGCGAACTTCTCGTATGATTTCCAATGCTATTTTATTGGCATACAATTCAATTCCGCTTTCTTATAGAATCGTGGATGTTGAAGAATATAAAAAAGCCGTTATATTGTTTTATGAAATCAATAACATTTCTTATTTTAAACAGATATTTATTGAACAGTTTGAAGACGCGGTCAATAATTATTTTAAATAGAATTATATGAACGAAGCAGAAGCAAGCCGGAGATTGCCGACTATATTTTGGTATATGAAAAGCAAAAAGAATTTTTAGATTTTGTATTGTCTAAATATGAAGAAAAAGGAGTTGAGGAGCTGGACGAAGAAAAATTGCCGGTATTGCTCAATTTAAAATATCACACAATCGCAAATGTAGAACAATCGCTTGGAAGCGTAGATAGTATTCGTTCAATATTCTTTGCTTTTCAGAAAAACCTGTATGCGAAAGCAAAAGTTTAAGGTGGTACACCAACTTTATTAGCACACTCTCAAACCCTGTCAAAAAAATCGAGTTTTTGATTTTATGTCATAGGTGACACCTATGGCATTTTGTTTAAATTCCATTTGTTTCTCTGAGTTTCTTCTTTCTGTCATTCTGAACGAAGTGAAGAATCCCATCATTGTCCTTGTCATTCTGAGAGAGTGAAACGATCGAAGAATCCCTTCAGTTTGCAGAAACCATGAGATTCTTCACTCCGCTACGCTCCGTTCAGAATGACAGAGAAGTGTCATTCTGAGCGAAGCGAAGAATCTGCAGTCCACAAGAGATTGCCACAGGCTAAAGCTTTCGCAATGACGGTGAAATATCTTGAAATGTGTTTTTTTATTTGTGTCCACTTTTTGGGATACAGATTAATCATACCTGTGTTATTTTTTGTTTTTTTGTCTTGTGGTATAGTATGTTTAAATAAAAAAATCACCAAGTCTTTAAACTACAGACTTGGTGATTGAGAGAAATTCTCTTATTCTTTTTTTTCTTCCTCCCTTTTTGAAAAAAAAGATTTAAAAAACTTAAATAGACAAATTCCAACCAAAAAAGATGCAACAAAAAATGCAATTTTTATAAGTTGCCAGATGATCCTAAGACTCTCTTCATTCAGTTGCCACTGAGCTAATAAATATAAGAGTCCTACCAAAATAGCCAATAGGCTAACATCTATTAAGGCAATTATTGTTGACTTTTTCATCCCCCCTCCTTTTTAAGGTTTATAAAAAATTGAACTATTCGCAATGATAACATTAAAATAATATTTGTCAAGCTATTTGATACTTATGTTAATTTTTACAAGTTTTTAGAAATTCTGTAAAAATAGGGTGAGGATCTAAAGGGCGAGCTTTAAACTCTGGGTGGAACTGAGTGCCCATAAAAAATGGATGAGTTTTTTTGCTTAATTCAACTATTTCCATCAGTCTTTGATTAGGGGATGTTCCGGAGAAAATTAAATCTTTTGAAGTTAGTTTTTTAATAAAATCTGGATTAACTTCAAATCGGTGTCGATGTCTTTCAGAAATTTTTTCTTTTCCATAAGCTTTTCTTGCAATGGTCCCTTTCCTTAAAATTGCAGGATAAGCTCCTAGACGCATTGTTCCTCCGTAATTATTCTTCTTCATTAATTCTTTTTGTTCTGGCATTATATCAATTACTGGATATTTAGTTTTAGGATCAATTTCAACTGTGTGAGCTTCTTTCATTCCTAAAACATTTCTAGCATATTCAATAACAGCTAACTGCATTCCGTAGCAAAGCCCTAAAAATGGAACTTTATTTTCTCGCGCATATTTTATTACTTTTAACTTTCCATCAACTCCTGAAGAGCCAAAACCTCCTGGGATTATTATTCCATCATATTTTTTAAGTGAAGTTAATTTAATTTTTTCCTGTTCAAAGTCTTTTGAATTTAACCAGTGAATTTTAGGTTTACAGTTAATTTTATAACAAGAAAATTTAATGGCTTCAATTACTGAGATATAAGCGTCGGAAAGCATAAAATCGCCTGAGTCAAAATATTTTCCGATTATAGCAATATTTAATTCTTTACCACCATTATGAGTTTTTTTAACAAAATTCTTCCAACTGGTTAAATCTGATTTTTTAACTTGCTTTTCTAATTCTAATTTTTCAATAATAGAATCGCTAATTTTATCTTTTTCAAAATTAAGAGGAACATCATAAATAGAATTTACATCTGGAGCCGAAATAACATTTTCAGATTTTATATTACAAAATAAAGCAATTTTTTCTTTCCTTTTTTTATCTAAAGAAACATCTGATCGAGCAACTAAAATATCTGGATTAATTCCTGTTGCGTTTAAATTTCTAACAGCATGTTGCGTAGGTTTAGTCTTCATTTCTCCTATTTTATCAGGAATGGGGAGGTAAGAAAGCATTACATACATTACATTTTGAGGACATTTATTCTTTAATATTCTAGCGGCTTCTAAAAATAAAATATTTTCATACTCTCCTACTGTTCCACCGATTTCTATCACAGTCACATCAGCCTCAGCAAGTTTTGCTGCTTTTTCTATTCGTCCTATTATTTCTAAAGGCACATGGGGAACTACTTGTACACATTTTCCTTTATATCCAAGATTTCTTTCTCTCTCAATTACTGAACGATAAACTCTTCCAGTAGTCATATAATTAATATTCGGTAAAGTGACATTTAAAAAACGCTCATAATTAAGCATATCTTGATCAGTTTCATAACCGTCATTTAAAACCGCTACTTCACCATGTTCTGTGGGATTCATAGTTCCAGCGTCTACATTTACATAAGGGTCTATTTTAATGGCTGTAACTTTTAATCCTCTTCCTTGTAGAATTTTTCCGATAGAAGAAGTGGTAATTCCTTTTCCAATTCCTGACATTACTCCTCCCATTACGAAGATATATTTGTGATTTTTCATTTTTAAATTGTCTATATTTATAAAATAATTTAAGAAACAAAATCTCTTAAATTAACTATAGTTATTTTAACTTATTAAAACAAAAAATACCAATTTACCGTTGACTTCCGAAATCAACAACAGTCAACAAATGTATTCTGTCATTCTGAACAAAGCGAAGAATCCCGCTATTCTTTCAATGCAGTGAGATTCTTCGGCTATCGCCTCAGAATGACAGTAAGATGCTTGTTGACTTCCAAAGTCAACAAACAGTGATTTAATGGGAAATAAAGGGAAAGCGATTACAATAACTTGATAGAATAAATATAGGAAAGGGATTTTGGATAAATCAATGAAAACCTCAAAACAAAGGCAGGCATATTTTCTGCCGGCTTTTTTAATTAACTAAAACTTTATAATTGTAGTTTATTAAGATATAATAAAAAAATAACTGTGGCGACTGAATATTTTAACTTTAATATGAATAAACATCTCTCTTTGATTTTAAGGAAAACTATAGGAGTTATCCTTATCATACTTGGTTTGATCGGAGGACTTATTCCGATACCACTCGTTCCTTTCTTTCTGCTTATTTTTGTTGGTCTTTCTCTTTTTGGAGTCAAAAAAGAAACAGTAGAAAAAGTTAAATTAAAAAAAGAAGAGTTTATAAAAAAGATTTTTAAATAAAAAAAACAAAACAATTTTAATATTTTTACCAATGATTAATATGACAAAAAAAACATATAAAGATATAGAGTAGAATTATGAATTACAATAATTTTATAAAAAGTGAGTTAAAAAGTAGGGCGGATGAAGAAAGGAGAAAGACTTCTCAGTATTTTTTTAAGACAGGAAAAGGAGAGTATGGAGAAGGTGATGTTTTTTTAGGGGTTACTGTTCCCGATTCAAGAAAAATAGCTAAGAAATATAGTGGTATAAGTCTAAGAGAGTTGATCGGAGTACTCCACTCAAAAATTCATGAAGAAAGATTTGTTGCTCTTTTGATTTTAATAAATAAATTTGAAAAAGGGTCAGATAGAGAAAAAGAAGAAGCAGTTAAATTTTATCTTGATAATTTAAAATGGATAAACAATTGGGATCTCGTAGATGTTTCGGCATATAAGATATTAGGAAGTTATCTTTTTGACAAAGATAAAGATGTTCTTTATAATCTAGTTGTCTCAGAAAATCTTTGGGAAAGAAGAATTGCAATTATATCAACACTTCACTTTATCAAAAATAACAGTTTCACTGATACCTTTCAAATTTCAGAAATACTTTTGGAAGACGATCACGATCTGATCCACAAAGCAGTTGGGTGGATGCTAAGAGAAGTTGGAAATAAATCTTTGCAAACAGAGGTTAAGTTTTTAAATAAATATTATAAAAAGATGCCACGAACGATGCTTCGCTATGCAGTTGAAAAATTTCCTGAAGATCTTCGGTTAAAATACTTAAAAGGAGAAGTTTAATATATATTAAAATGGCTAAAATTATTAAAAATTCTTTTTTAAAAACATTAAATGGTTTTGCAAAACTAATACCAGTTATTATTAGTGTTATTCTTTTTATTAGCTTAATTATTGCCGTAGTTCCAAAAAGTTTTTATTCAAAAATTTTTACTGGAAACATTGCACTAGACTCTCTAACTGCTGGAATTTTAGGAAGTATAAGTGTTGGTAATCCTATGGTTAGTTATATTATTGGAGGAGAGATATTGGCAGAGAGGGTAAATTTAATCGCTATTACTGTCTTTCTTTTAACTTGGATTAGTGTTGGAGTTGTTGGACTGCCCGTTGAAATAAAAGCACTAGGGAAGAGGTTTGCAATAACGAGAAACATTCTTAGTTTTCTAACAGCATTTATTATTGCTGGTTTGACGGTTTTGACGATATCTTTTTTATGATTAAAAAAAACAAAAAAAGAATAAACGGAACATATTTTTTTATTACTATTGTTCTTTTCTCTTACTTGATTTTATTTCTAACAAATAACACTTTATTTAATAAATCTTTGGAGCAATTTTTTAGTATTGTTAAAGAGATTACCCCGTTATTTATTATTGTTTTTGTTTTAATGTTTGTTTTTAATTTGTTTTTAACCGAAAAAAGAGTAGCAAAAATTCTTGGAGAAAGCGCAGGAGCAAAGGGTTGGTTAATATCAATAATAGGAGGTATTTTATCAATGGGTCCTGTTTATATATGGTATCCTCTTTTAAGTGATCTTCAAAAAAAGGGAATGAAAAACTCTTTTATCGTTACTTTTCTTTACAACAGGGCGATCAAACTTCCTCTTCTTCCTATGATGGCCTACTATTTTGGGGTTCTTTTCGCTGTAGTTCTTACTTCTTATATGATTATCTTTTCTATTATTAATGGTTTATTAGTTAATAAATTTTTAAAATATGAAAATAGCAATAGCAGTAAACAATAAGGATCAAAATTCACAAATAAGTGAGAGGGCTGGACGCGCCTCCCACTACCTAATATTTGACGAGAAGGGGAAAGCGCTAGGAGATATTTCTAATCCTTTTCTTGAAGAGAGAGGTGGCGCGGGGACTGCTACCGCTGAAATGCTCGCTGACAAAGGAATATCCGTTGTAATTGCTGGTGATTTTGGAAGAAAAATGACAGACGCTTTGGAAAACAGGGGTGTTAGGTATTATAAAGAAGAAGGATCTGTTGAGGAAGTTTTGAAAAAAGTTACTATATTCAAAAAATAAATGCCATAGGTGTCACCTATGGCATTTTGTTTTCTTTTAATTAGAGCTGTTTTTTGGTATAATTCTTTTATGGAAGAATTTGAAACAACATATATAAATATAGAGAATTGATTATAAAAAAGAATTAAAATAATTATTACAATGAGTATATACGATAAAAAAATGACAGAGCAGTATTATGAAACAGTTGGCGATGATTTTAACAAGAATGAAGATACTGATTTTCAGAAAAGATTTAATGAACTCTTTTACTCTCAAAAGGTAGAAAATAAAAATGTTCTTGATCTTGGTTGTGGAAACGGAAGATATGCAGAATTTTTTTGCAGGAAACAAGCAAAAAAAGTTGTTGGGACAGATTTTAATGACTCAATGATAGATTTAGCAAATAAAAGAAAAAAAGAGAAACAACTTAAACAGATGGAAGTAATAAAAGCAGATATGAACGATATGGAGACTAAAGAAGGAGCGTTTGATTTTATATTTTCTTACTTCAGCTTGGTTCACGCAGAAGATATTGAGAAAGTTATGAGTGACTTAGGAAGAATGCTCTTTGTTGGTGGTGAGATTTTAATTGCAACTAGCATTATTCTTCCTTCTGGTGAAGAAAAAATTAAAGAGCTACCAAGAAAGTCAGTTCCAGTAATCATAAACATTAACGATAAAGAAGTAAAAGTAGATGATTTTATCTATACTACTGAAGAGTACAAATCAGCAGTTGAGAAATCGGGACTAAAAATTGAAATAATGGAAGAATTTTCAACAGAAGAAATATCGATTGATCCGTCTTTCCCAAATAAAGATGCTTTTAATCTTAAATACTGTATAATTAAAGCAAAGAGGGGGGTATAGGATCCGAACCAAACAATCTTTAGAAGTTGATAAATGAGTTGATTTCAAGAAACGACGACGAAAGTGATTTATTTATCAGCTTTCCACAACTAAAATTGATTTCGCTAAAGATTATTTGGTTCGAATCCCGCACCCTTAAGCAAATCTAAAAAATCTCTTGACAAAAAAAATTATGGGTATATACTTATAATATAAAGGTCGGATTACTAACCAATATTAAAAATATATGCCTAGATTTAATGGAAGTGGTCCTCTTGGATATGGTCCAATGACTGGAAGAGGAATGGGTCCTTGCCAAGGTTATGGAGTAGGAGGTGGAAGAGGTTACGGAATGGGTTATGGAATGGGATACGGAAGAAGATTTTACAGCAGAAAAGAAGAAACAGAAATGTTGAAAGAAGAAGTAGAAGAATTAAAGAATGAACTTGAAGCAGCAAAAGAAAGATTATCTGAAGTAGAGGGTCAGAAATAAAAAGAAGGCCTTGGAATCGCCTCGCATAAAGCGAGGCGATGATGGTCTTCTTCAATATTTATGCCAAGACCAAGACTACAGAGAAGAGTTTGTTTTTCACCATTAGTTTCTTATTTTAAACCAAGAGGAGTTCCTCTTAAAAATTTAGAGGTTATGGAGTTAAACATTGAAGAAGTTGAAGCCCTAAGATTAAAAAATATAGAACAGTTGGGGCAAGTTGAGTGTGCAAAAAAAATGAAAACATCACAAAGCACCTTTCAAAGAATACTTTCTTCAGCTTATAAAAAAACATCAGAAGCTTTAATAAAAGGGAAAGCAATTAAAATAATTAAAAAGTAAAGTTACTTTTTTTTGACATTGTTGGGGTTTTGTTGTATATTTAAAAATATGAGATAAGTCACTGCTCGCAAGAGGATGTATCTGGCGAGCTTTTTATTTGAATAACAATAATTATATGTATAAAAAACAAAAAAGATCTTTTGGAAAGAAAAGATCATTTCGCAAAAAAGAGGGAGGAAGAAAAGAAAAAGGCGGTAAAACTTTTTCTAAATATATAAAATCCTCAAAATTTGTTAATAAATTGGAACAGAATAAAAACATTTATGTTTCACAAAATAAATTTGTTGATTTTGATATTGATAAAAAACTGAAAGAAAATATCAGTAAGAAAGGATATGAAACTCCGACAGAGATTCAAGACAAAACAATTCCTCTTATTTTAGAAGGAAAGGATGTTATTGGAGTTGCAAATACTGGAACAGGAAAAACAGGAGCATTCTTGCTTCCACTAATAGACAAAGTTTTTAAAAATAAAAAACAAAAAGTTTTCATAATTACTCCAACAAGAGAGCTTGCTTTTCAAATAAACGAAGAGCTTTTTTCTTTAATAAAGAATATGAATATTCGGTCAGTGGTTTGTATCGGTGGCTCAAATATGTTTAATCAAGTTAAAAAAATAAAAGAAAATCCAAGCTTTGTCATTGGAACTCCTGGTCGTTTAAAAGATCTTGTAATGAGGAAAAAACTATTTATTAAAACATTTTCAAACATTGTTATTGATGAAGCAGATAGAATGCTTGATATGGGATTTTTAGATGATGTTCGTTTTCTTACAAATGAACTTTGTGATGTTCGTCAGTCACTACTTTTTTCTGCAACTATCTCTCCTGAAATTGAAAAAGTAATAAATAGCTTTTCAAAAGATCCAGTGAAGATTTCTGTAAAGACAAGAGAAACAGCAGAAAATGTAGATCAAGACATTGTTCGCACAAATAGCAGTAAAGAAAAAATAGAAAAACTTTGTAAGTTTTTGGAAAACAAAAAAGAATTTAAAAAGGTTCTTATTTTTGGAAGAACAAGAAGGGGTGTTGAAAATTTATCAAAAGATTTAAACAAAAAGGGATTTACGGTAGTTTCTATTCACGGAGACAAGACACAGACAAAAAGACAGCAAGCGTTAAGTTTGTTCAAAAAAGGAGGAGTTCAGTCGCTTGTAGCAACTGATGTGGCAGCTCGTGGACTGGATATAGACAATGTAAGTCATGTTATTAATTTTGATGTTCCTGCTACTTATGATGACTATATTCATCGTATTGGAAGGACAGGAAGAGGAGACAAGACAGGTATTGCTCTTACTTTTGTATAAGTTTTTTTGTGATATAATGAAAATTATATGAAAAATAAAACTTTTGCATTTAAAATTTTATTTTTTTTGGTTGATGCTCAGCAATAAAGATCAATGAGTCAGATTAATTCTCAAGAAAGAAGAATAGAGACGATAAAAAAATCAGTAAATCATCTCTTTTCTTTTATCGGCGAGGATAAAAAACAAGAAGAAGTAAGAGAAACAGGATACATTTTTTAAATTATGTTTTTAAATAAAAAAATTATAAAAATAAGAGATGTTGAGTTTAAAGATCCAAATGCCATTGATAGGGTACTAGATAAGTTTTTTCTGTTTACAATTCCTAAATTTGTAACTCCAAATCATCTCACAATTATTAGATATATCACTGTTCCAATCGTTTTCTTTCTTTTAATCTATCAGTATTACTTTTTGGGGTTACTTCTTTTTATATTTTCTGCCTTTACAGATGCCCTTGATGGAGCATTAGCAAGGACCAGAAAACAGATAACAAATTGGGGAAAGATTCATGACCCGCTTGCAGATAAACTTTTAATAGGATTTTCAGGAGTAGTTGTTATCAGTAAGTATATAGGAGTAGAAGTTATTATACTAATTATTATTCTTGAAATATTAACAATTATTATTGCTCTTAGTCTTTATGATAAAAATAATAATTTAGGAGCAAAGTTACCTGGAAAGATAAAAATGATCTTTCAATCATTGGGAGTTGGTTCTCTTCTTGTCTACGCAGTTCAATCAACTTCTCTTATTCTTCTTACTGCCACTATTCTTTTGTATATATCAATATTTTTTAGTGTCTTTAATCTTTTCTTCTGCTTGCTTGTTTCAAGATCAATATAAGCACAAAGAAAAAAAATTGACACAGATGCAACCTGTGTCACTAAAAAATGCCATAGGTGACACCTATGGCATTTTTTTATGAGTTAGTTTTTGTATTTTTCTAACTCTTCCTTTAATTGCTTGATCTCTTCTTTTAATTCTATCATCCTGTTTTCTCTTCCCATTGTTAAACGGTGAAATTTCTCAAGCTCAGTAATTCTGTTTTGCAGTTCTTTTGTTCTGTCTTGTATTTTTCCTTCTAATCCTTTGTTTAACTCTTCAAGTTCTCTTGTTCTTGCTTGGACTTTTATTTCAAGAGATTTTTTTGATTCTTGAAGTTCTATTTCTGACTCTTTAAGAATTTTATTTTGTTCTTTAATTCGGTTGTAATTATTTTTAAGATCTTCTGCCAGTTTATTCAGGGTTTTTGCCAGTGTTCCTATCTCGTCTTTCGTAGGAACAGTAATGCGATGGTCAAGATTTCCCTTTCCCATAATTATAGCTCCTTTAGATACTTTTTCCAAAGGATTAAGAACAAGAATTTTTATTATCCAGAAAGATGCAAAAATATTACCGAAAAGAAGCAGTGTTCCAAGAATCCAGATTAATTGAATTTGAACATCCAAAAATTCTTCGTATTTTTCATCAGAAAGAAAAAATTTAACTTCTCCTAATCTTTTTGGACTTTGGTCTATCGGGTCATACATTATAAGAGAAGAAAAAGCATTGCCGCATTTAGTACAGGTGGTTATATCTTTTCTTTTATCTTCATCTACTAATTCTGAAACATAATCAGCAACTATTTTTTCTTCATGATAAATTTGTATTCCAAGAATCTGAGAATCTTGTTTTCCTATATAATTAACAGAAAGCTGAAGAGCAGGATAATTGTAAGAAAGAAGATCCTCAATACAAAAATTAGAGAGGGCAGTTGCCATTGAGTTTCCATATGTTTTTATTTGATCTTGGATTATATCTCCGGTTTGACTTACTTGAAGATATAAGGCAACAACAAGAAAAAACAAAACTTCTATTCCAACTGCTCCAAATAGTTTTACTTTTAAAGAAAAAGGTTTTTTTAATGGTTTCATTTTTCTTTTTTATTATTTTCCCCAAACATCAAGATCATAGAATGTCTCTCCGTGAACAGCATCAATAGCTTTTTTTAAAGGAAGATAATCTTCAATACTGATAGCAACAAATCTGTTGTAATTAGCATCAATTCTTTCATGAATCAAAGGATCAACTTCAACTGAAGAAAGAAGAGCACTTCTTACTTCTTCTATTTGTTCTTCAGAGAGTACACTTTTATTAGCTAATATTGGAAATTCTGGAACTGGAGCATGACGCCAAATTGACCTTATTGGAGCGTCATTTTCAAGAAATTTTTCCATTATTTTTTCATTAACAAAAGCTCCTTCAACAACCCCTTTTAAAAGAGCTTCAACTGCTTTGTCATGAGATCCTATGTACTGCATTCCTCCATCGAAAAAGGTATCAGAATCAATTCCTTCTTCAATAAACATTGCTGATGGCATTAAGTTTCCTGATGTTGAGGAAACACTTGTTCCGGTAACTTTTTTTCCTTCTAAGTCCCAAATACTTTGATATGGTGAATCTTCAAGAACAAGAAGATCTCCTTGATATGTCGGAGATCCGGTACATCTTTCTCCACAAGCAAGAATTTCCATATCATCTCCGATATTACCATACGCTTGTATTGTTGTTACAGGAGCAAGATAAACAAGTTCTATATCTCCTTCTACAAAATCTTTTGTTACTGCACTATATCCTCCAAGTTCACCCTTAGTAGGATAAAACTTCATTTTTATATTGAGATCAGTATATTCATTTAAATAGTTTTCAAGAGCACCAAAACGATTAAGCATCTCTGTTGGATTTTGTAATGGGAGAATTCCCATATAAATTACATTTTCTTCCTCTTCTTCACCAACTGGAATAACTGGAATAACTGGTTCAACTAGTTCTTCTTTTGTAACAAAGAAAACTAAAGTTGCGATTAAAATGATAATTGCCAAAACAACAACTCCGCCAAGAATCCACTTTTTAGGGTCTTGTTCTGGCTCTTCTTCGTATTCGTAATTATTAATTGTGTTTTCTTCATCCATAATTTTTTATTTTTAAGAGGTATAAGATACAAACTAATCATTTATCAGCTTATATCCTAGTTTATAAGCCCGACCTTTATTAAAATTCCTAATTACTTTAAGGGTGCGAGATTCGAACCAAATAATCTTTAGCGGAATCAGTTTTGAGGAAGTTTTGAGGCGTGAGGAGTGAAGCGATATGATAATATCGTGAACGACGAGCAACGAAAAAACTTTCCAAAACTGGTTCGCCCTTCGGGAAGCTCAAAAATATACTGTCTGCTTCGTTTCTCCTCCTCAATGTAGTTAGCACTACCTTTCGTCGTCGTGCCTCGCATACAGTATATTTTTGAGCTTCTAAACTTACTTTATTTGTTAAAGAAGGGGTTGTGGGAAGCTGATAAATGGTTGATTTCTGCGTCACTCCTCCTCAATGTAGCTATCGCTACCTTTCGTCGTCGTTTCTTGAAATCAACTCATTTATCAGCTTCTAAAATTACTTGGTTCGAATCTCGTACCCTTATAATAGTTAATTTTTTTATTTTATGCAAATGTTTTTGTTTTTTAATATTATGTGTTATATTTTAAAGTATATATTAAAGTTTATTTTTTGTGAACAGTTTTCCAGTAAAAAAATTAATTATATTTTTTTTAATAGCAGTTTTAATGATTACTGTTGTTTTTCTATTTACTATTTTTTATTCTGAAAAAATAAAAGCACCAGTTCATATTTCTGCAGAACCATTATCTTATAATGAGATATTTGTTTCTTGGGAAGAAGATGAGGAAATTAGCCACTATAATGTATATAGGGCAACAGACCAGAGTAACTCATATATTAAAATAGACTATACAAAAAAAGGAGAGTATATAGATAAAGACTTGATGCCTAGTACAGTATATTATTATAAAGTGACAAAAGTTGTTAATTATGAAGAAAGTGATTACAGCTCAAGAGCAAGTGTTTCTACTAAACCAGTAATGCCAACGGGATTAAAAGCAACCTCTGAAGATTTTCAAGAAACAATGCGTCTTCAAGTTAACCTTGACTGGAACTACTCTTTTGTTGCTGACAACTATAATATATATAGATCTTCTCAAGAAGAGGGTCCTTATGAAAAAATAGGAACAAGTAGTGTTGAGAGTTATGCCGATAATGACATTGAACAGGAAACGGTCTATTATTACACTATTACACAGGTTACAAATAATATAGAAAGTGTTTATAGTGATGTTGTAGAAGTTTTAACATCTGAAGAGTGGGTTTGTGGTGATATTATTAATTACGGAGGAAAAGATTATGAAACAGTAATAATCGGATCAAACTGTTGGTTTAATGAAAATTTAGATATTAGTGAAGAGGATGTTCAATATGATTGTTCAGTTAAGAGATCTTGTTATCGTGGAGATTGTGATATCTATGGAGGGCAGTATGATTTTACATCTGCTTCCTGTAATCAAAAAAAAGAAGGTACAAGAGGTATCTGTCCCGTTGGATGGCGAATTCCTACTGATGATGACTGGGCTAATCTTGAAATTTCAATAGGGATGGATGAAGAAGAAGTAAATACTTATGGATTTCGTGGAAGTAATGAAGCAAGCAAGATTTCTGATGGATATGAATTATGGTACCCTGGAGAACTAAGAGAGGATAAAGATTTTTCAACCTCTTCTTTTAACATTCTTCCAGGAGGATTTTGTGAATGGAAGCGTCGTAGAGCAGGAGAGGGAGTTGCTTTCTGGTCATCAACACCTTCTGAAGGAGATGCTGATTGTCGTCGTCACGGATACAGAGTAAGGATTTTAAAATATGATAATAATAAAATAATGCTAAATTGCTTTGTAAGTGACTATAAGGCTTATATTCGCTGTGCAAGGTCTTTGTAATATGAATATTCAAAAAACAAAAGAACTATTTTTAAATAATAAAAAAATATTACTACTTGTCTTAGGTGGGGTTTTAATCTTTTTTATCTTGATATTGTTTTTAATACTTTCTACTCCGGAAGCAAAACCCCCCTTTGATCTTCGTGCCGAAGCAAGGGATTATGACAAAGTAAACCTTACTTGGCTTGATGAAAGTGATGGAGAAGAGTATAATGTATATCGTTCTTTATCTTTAAAAGAGGATTATGAAAAAATTGAAACAGTAGAAGATAGACACTATCTTGACTGGGATATTGAACCAGAAACAAATTACTATTACAAAGTAACCTCAGTTAAAAAAGAAAAAGAAAGTGGTTTTAGTTCTGTGGTTCAAGTGTTTACTGAAAATGTTGGCGAAGTAAGAAATTTAACTGTAAAAGAAGCAGGAAGTAGTTATGTCAACCTTTCGTGGGAAGGATTTAGAGATAGTAACGGCTATATAATATATAGAACCGAAGATGTAAATAAGCCATACTCAAGGATTGGATCAACAAACAATACTTACTACATTGATACAGAACTTGAAAGCGATAAAACATACTACTATGCAGTTTCTCAAATTGTGAACGGGAAAGAAAGTGATTACAGCAATCAACATTTAGAAATAAAAACGGAGTATTACTGGTTTTGTGGATATGCTGTTAGTTATCAAGGAGAGCTTTATAATACAGTTAATATTGGAGAACAGTGCTGGTTCAGTAGCAATTTAAATTATCCAACCGCAACTGGAAGTTGGTGTTATGGTAATGATATTGAGAACTGTTTTCTTTATGGAAGGTTATATAATTTTGAAACAGCAGTGAATGGAGATGAAGATATTTGTCCTGAAGGATGGAGAGTTCCAACCGACAATGATTTTGTAAAATTAGAAGAAGAGATGGGAGTCAGTGAAGTAGAAGTTGTTAATCAAGGATGGAGAGGAGAGGAAAGAGGCATTGGTGATAAGCTAAAAACAGAAGATTACTGTTCACAAACAAATAACCGTTTTTGTGGAACAGTAGATCTTGATGTTAAGATGGGGGGAATCAGAGAGGAAGACGGAGAGTTTTTGTATTTTGGAACTCGCTCTTTCTTTTGGACTTCAAATTCAGATCAAGATTTTGGATGGATTCGTGGTTTTGGAAGAGAAAAAGCAGGTATTTATAGGGGGTTAGAAAACAAAGAAGCAGGGTTTTTTATTCGATGTATTAAAAGTTAAGATTATGACTAATAATATTTTAGCCGTTTTATTTGGGGTAGCTTTAATCGGGGGAACCTTTTATTATGTTAACTTAGAACCTGAAGAAGAAGTAGAAGAAGGAGAAGAAATTGAAGCTGAAGTTGAGATTGAAGAAGAAGATTTAGCCGAAGAAGAGATAGTTTCTTTAGTTGAGTGCTTGGAAGGAGCGAATGTTATTGCTTACGGGTCAAGAACTTGTCCTCACTGCTTAGCACTTGTGGAGAGTTTTGGTGGTTATGATATTATTGATCCTATTTATGTTGAGTGTAGTTCAGGAGATAAAAGATGTCAGACAGATAAACAAACTGGTTATGTTCCAGAAGTTCAGATAGATGGTGAACTTTATCAAGGAGAAAGGTCTCCAGTAGCAATAGCAGCAGTTGCGGGGTGCGAGTTTTAAATTATGAGATTTTTAAGAATTATTTTACTAATAATATTTTTAATTGTCGTTGTTCCGATAATTATTGCTTTTCTTTTTATCTCTCTTTTAACTGCTGGATTTAACTTTTTGGAGTTTTCACTACCAGTAGCTTTTCTTGTTGTTTTGTTTATGATTGTTGCCTCTTCAGTTAATATTTCAGTGGGGAAAAGAAACTATATTGAAATAATAGAACCTCGTTTTTTTGGACTATTCAACAGGACTATTAAAAGAGCTCAGGGAGTTTCAGTTAATTTGGGAGGAGCAGTAATTCCACTTATTGTTGCAGGAGTTTTTATCTCAACAATAAACGAAGCAGGTCTTTTAAAAGAGTTAATGATTATAACTGGAATAACAACAACTGTTTCTTTCGTTGGTTCTCAGTTTGTAAAAAATAAAGGGATTGTTATCTCTATTATTCTTCCAGTTCTTTTTACTACTCTTTTTTCAATTATTCTTGCTCCTGAAGAAGTGGCAAGAGTTGCATTTAGTAGTGGTGTTTTAGGAGTTGTTATCGGCTCCGATTTACTACACTTACCTTATGCGTTAAAAAGTGGGAAAAGTGTAATATCAATCGGAGGAGCAGGAATATTTGACGGAATATTTTTAGTTGGAATTCTTTCGGCATTACTAAGTAGTTTTCTTTGACAAAAATATAAATATAGTGTATCCTTAAAAAGGGTTAAGAATATCTTACCCCAAAGAAATAGGTCGGATTTCTTAAAATTTAAAAACAAGTTTACTTAGTCTACAATATAATGGAAGGAACAATTAAAACACTTACCGAGAGAGGATTTGGCTTTATAGAAAGAGAAGGAGAAGATGATATCTTCTTTCACTCCAACGATTTAGTTGATACACAATTTGATGATCTTAAGGTAGGAGACAAAGTTAGTTTTGAGGTTACTCAATCTAACAAAGGACCAAAAGCGAGCAATGTAACTCGCATCTAAAAGAGATTTTAGAAACTTTCAAGAGGGGGGTTATTACTCCCTCTTGTTGTTTTTATTGAAATTTCAATGCTATAATAAAATATGTCACAAAAAATTAAAGGAACAATTAGTATTACTGTCTCAGGATGCGGATATTTAAGAACAGATGATCAAGAAGAGGAAGATATTAAAATTAATGCTTCTCTTTTAAACACTGCTCTTCATAACGATAAGGTTGAAGTTGTTCTTCTTCCTAAAAAAGAAAAAGAAAGACAACACGGAGAAGTGGTTAGTGTGTTAAAAAGAGCAAAAGAAAGATTTGTTGGGCGAATTAATAGAAAAAAAAGAAAAAGTTTTGGATTTCTTATTCCTGACGATAACAGGATGTATGTTGATATTTTTATTCCAAACATAGATAAAAGCATAAGCAAAAACAAGAAAGTTTTAGTTAAAATTGAAAAATGGGATGATCCTAAAAAAAACCCAGAAGGAAAGATTGTAAAAGTTATTGGGAAAAAAGGAGTAAATGATGTTGAGCTTGAATCAATTGTTTTAGAAAAAGGGCTTGAAATTGATTTTCCTTCTCAAGTTGAAAAAGAAGCAAAAAATATCAAAAAAAAGGGATTTGACTCAAACAACAGGCGTGATTTTAGAAATGATCCTGTTTTTACAATAGATCCAGAGGATGCAAAAGATTTTGATGATGCTTTGTCAGTTAAAGATATTGGTGGTGGATTTTACGAAGTAGGGGTTCACATCGCAGATGTTTCTCACTATGTCAAAGAAGGATCAAAGATTGATAAAGAAGCACGAAAGAGAGCCTTTTCAATATATTTAGTTGACCGAACAATCCCGATGCTCCCTGAAGTTTTATCCAATAACTTGTGTAGTTTAATGCCCGATAAAGATAGAGCATCGTTTTCAGCAGTTTTCAAAATGAAAGAAAACGGAGAAGTTGTTGATAGTTGGTTTGGTGAAGGAGTCATTTGCTCTAAAAGAAGATTTTCATACAAAGAAGCACAAGATATTATAGATAACAAAAACGGTGAGTTTTACAAAGAACTTTCAATTTTGGCAAAAATTGCAGAGCAGTTAAAGAAAAAAAGGGTGGATGAAGGAGCACTCTTCATAGAAGAAGATGAGTTATTTTTTGAGCTTGACCATGATGGAAAACCAGTTTCTCTTTATCGCAAAGAACACTTCTTTACACATAACCTTATTGAAGAGTTTATGATTATTGCTAATAAAACAGTGGCTGAAAAGTTTAACACTCTTCATCGTATTCATGATAATCCTGATAGAAAAACAATAAGTAGCTTAATTGCCTTTCTGCTTGGTCTTGGTTACAGAATAAATATAAAAGGAGATGAGATTTCTTCAACAGAAATTAATAAGCTTTTTCAAGATATAAAAGGTAAGGATGAAGAGTTTTTAGTTAAAAATATGGTTTTAAGGGCAATGTCTAAAGCAAAATACTCAACGCTAAGTAAAAAACATTTTGGACTTGCTCTTGATAAGTATATGCACTTCACATCTCCAATAAGAAGATATGCTGATCTTGTGATGCATAGAATTGTTAAGAAAAAATTAAAGAACGAAAAAGTTAAACCAGAAAACTATGAAGAAGTTGCTCGCGAAATATCACTCAGAGAGCTTGATGTTCTTGATGCCGAACGCTCTTCTGTTAACTATAAACAAGTAGAGTATATGGCAAATAAAGTTGGAGAAGAGTTTCAGGTTATTATTTCTGGAGTAACTAGTTTTGGAATTTTTGTTCAAGAAATTGAAACAAAGGCAGAAGGAATGATATCTATTCGTGATATGGACGACGATTATTATATTCTTGACGAAGAATCATATTCTTTGATAGGAACAAGAAAAAGAAAAAAATATGCGATAGGAAATAAAATAAAAGTAAAACTAGTAGAAGCAGACCAAGAAAACAGACACCTAAACTTCTCAATAATATAAAAAGCTTCCAAAAGAAGCACATGAAACAACGCAAAACTAAAACGCAAAAACCCCCTCCGCAAAAAATGCCATAGGTGTCACCTATGGCATTTTTTTAAAATATAAGAAGAGAAACATAATACCTTTCTGTCATTTTGAACGGAGCGTAGCGGAGTGAAGAATCCCTTTGTTTTTTTTCAATACAATGAGATTCTGAGGCGATAGCCTCAGAATGATAGTAAGATGAATTCTATGCGGGGATGGAGCCCGCACTGCTTTTTATTCCTATGTATTTTGGAAGTAGGTAAGTAGTATTAAAACTTTGTATTATTGTTTTTTTGTAAATTATGATATGATAAAAATAGGTTGACAATAAGAAAAAAATAAAAAGAAGGAGGGAGATAATGAAAATAGTAAAGTTTTTTAAAACTTTGTTTTTTGTTTTTAGCATAGGGACGGATGAAACTCTAAAAAGAATAAAGTACTTTTCATTTGATGATTTAACTGGTCTTTATAATCGTAGAGGTATCAAAGATATCAGAGATAGCTTTTCTTTGGTGTTTATTGACCTTGATAACTTTAAGGTGATAAATGATAGTCTTGGATACAAGGCTGGAGATCAAATTCTAAAAAGATTTTCTGATATTCTTAAAAAAATCTCACGGAGTACAGATCTCTTTATTCGATGGGGAGGAGATGAGTTTGTTTTGATTCTCCCTAAGACAAATAGTAGAGAGGCAGGAATGGTTATTGACAGAATAAAAAAAGAAGTAAAGAGGAAAGGCCTTAAAATTAAATTTTCATATGGGATTACTCAGAAAGAGGAAGCAGAAGAGAAAGAGATGAAAGTTATGATTGAACAGGCCAGTTGCACTATGCAAACACAGAAGCAAAAGTAAAAAAAACAAAATGTCCAAGGTGACACCTTGGACATTTTTTTTATTGCATAATATTTAAATTCTTAAAGGAGAGTGGTGTTTAAAACCAAGACTCAGCTTGAAGATTAGTTTCTTTCTTGCTGAGTTTTTTTATTATTTTTCTGGTTTTTTATTTGATATGAATTTGCAGTCAGGGTAGCGACTACAACCGTAGAAGTAGTTTCCTTTTTTTGCCCTTCTTTTTACAACATCTCCTTCTCCGCATTCTGGACATTTCATATCAAGCCCTTCTTCTTTAATTGATTTTATATTTTTGCATTCTGGATAGTTTTCACAACCATAAAATTTTCCAAAACGACTTTGCTTTATCTTCATTTTCCCCCCACATTTATCGCACTCTATCTCTTCGGTGTTGTCTTCTTCGGAGGTTAGTGGTTTTGAGTTTTTACAATCAGGAAAGTTTTTACAAGCCATAAACTTTCCATATCTTCCCATTTTTATAACCATATCTCCGCCACATTTTTCACATTTTTCGTTTGTTTTTTCTTCTTGCATAATATTTTCTTTTTTAAGTTCTTTTTCTTTTTTTTCTAATTGTTTTGAGAAGTCGCCGTAGAATTTAGCGATAATTTCTTTCCACTCTTTTTTCCCTTCGGCAACTTTATCTAAGCATTCTTCCATTTCAGAGGTAAACTTTCGATCAACAACAAAAGGAAAGTGTTTTGATAGAAGGTCATTAACAATTTTTCCTATTTCAGTTGGCTTTAACTGTCTTCTCTCCATTTTTTCAAGATAATTTCGGTAAAAAAGAGTTGATAGCGTTGGAGCATAGGTTGATGGTCTTCCAATTCCGTTTTTCTCAAGTTCTTTAATTAAGGTTGCTTCCGTAAATCTTGCCGGTGGTTTTGTAAAGTGTTGTTCAGTTATTATCTTTTCAAGATCTAATTTTTCCTTTTCTTTTACCTCAGGAAGTTCATTTTCCTCAAATTTAATAGGATAAACCCTTGTAAATCCACTGTGTTTTAAAACAGATCCAGAGCTATAAAGAATATATTTATTTTTACTACTTGCATCTATTTCTACAGTGGTGCTGTAAAAAACTGCCTCGCTCATAAGAGAAGCAGTAAATCTTCTCCAGATAAGATCGTAAAGTTTCACTTCTTCATCTTTTAATTTTCCAACACTTTCAACTGTTTTTTCAGGATATGCTGGTCTAACTGCTTCGTGAGCTTCTTGTGTTTTACCCTTACTCTTAAAAGATATTCCTTTGTAGTAGTCTTTTCCAAAAGTTTCTGTTATGTATTTTTTTCCTGCTATTACTGCTTGCGAAGAAAGATGGACTGAGTCAGTACGGTGATAAGTTATAAGCCCTTTTTCATACAATGATTGAGCAACACCCATCGTGAATTTAGAAGGAAATCTTAATCTTTTAAATGCTTCTTGCTGCATCGTGCTGGTAGTAAAGGGAGGAACTGGATTTCTTTTCTTTTCTTTTTTACTAACTGAAATAACAGTGAACGAAGCATCTTTCAGATCATTTTCTATTTTTTTTGCTTCTGTTTCGTTTTTTATATCAAGACGAGATATTTTTTTGCCATCAACTTCTTTTATTCCCGCTGTTAAACTTCCCTTTTCAGCATTAAGAAGAGTTTCAATACTCCAGTACTCTTCAGCATTAAACTTTTCTATTTCTTCTTCGCGATCACTTACTATCTTCAGGGCAACGGATTGAACTCTTCCCGCAGAAAGACCACGAGCTACTTTTTTCCAAAGAAAGGGGGATAACTTGTATCCAACAATTCTGTCAAGAACTCTTCGTGCTTGTTGAGCATTAACTAAATTTACATCCAGTTTTCTTGGATTTTTTATTGCCTCTTCTACGGCACTTTTTGTTATTTCGTTGAAAGAAACTCTCTTATATTCTTTTAGGTCTAAAACATAAGCAAGATGAAAAGAAATTGCTTCTCCTTCACGATCAGGATCAGTGCTAAGATAAACCAAGTCCGCTTTTTTCACAGCATCTTTTAACAATTTGATATTTTTTCTTGCTCTTGTAGGAATCACATACTGTGGTTCAAAATTGTTTTCAATATCAACTCCTAGTTTACTTTTAGGAAGATCACGAACATGACCCCCAGAAGCAAGAACTTTGTAATCCTTTCCAAGAAATTTTTCAAGGGTTTTTGTTTTAGTTGGACTTTCTACTAATACTAAATACATAGAATTTAATTATTATAGGGTACCCTTAAAATCTATACAACACAATACGATACGATACGATATGACACAACAAAGAAATAATAGCACAAAAACATTTTTTCCCCAAAAAAAGCATCGCGGACTCCGCCCCCGCACAGCTTTTGGTTGACAAAAAAATTAAATTATAATATAATATAAAAATAGTAAAACTAGTTCTTTTAATATGTTTAAGATTTTTTGAGATTATCTGTGAGTAACCTTTTATTTCTTGCAATTTAGTTTTGCGAGTGAATAAAATCCCTCCTTTTTATAAGGGTGCGGGATTTGAACCCCGTACCCTTAGGTTGGTGTCCGTAATGGATGCTTTTATCTATTGTGTTGCTTGTCAATACAAGAGATAAAGCTCGCAGATAACCTCAAGAAATTTTATTGACCTTTATTTCAACAGTTTTGTTGGTTAATCCTGACAAGACTGTTTTTTTTAACTCTTCAGCAATCTCTTTTTCTATATTAAGCTGTTTTTGAGAGGTTTTTTTAAGGACGATTTTTTTTGCTTTTTCACTTCTTTCTTGTGAAACTCCTACTCGTAGTCGCCAAAAATCTTTTGTTTTAACTGCTTTTATAACTGATAGCACTCCGTTATGTCCCGCAGTTCCTCTAGAGTATGAAAATTTTATCTTTCCAACCGGAAGGTCGGTGTCGTCATGAACAACAATCAGCTTCTCAAGATTAATATTGAATTTTTTCACAGCTTTTTTAACTGATCCACCAGAAAGATTCATAAAAGAAAGAGGTTTCATTAAAACAAATTCTTTGTCGTCAATAAATCCTTTTGAGACAAGACCATCTACTGTGTTGTCTTTTGAAAACAAAGGAAGAGCTTCTTCTTGAAGAAAAGAAACAACTCTAAATCCGGCATTATGAATAGTTTTTTCGTATTTTTCTTTTGGATTTCCCAATCCAACAATAAGAAAAACACCATTCTTCTTGTTCTCTCCAAAAATTTTTTTCTTTATACCGTTCCACATAATAAACTAAAATTTTCAATTTTCAATTTGACAATTTTTAATTAATTTTCAATTTCCTAATTTCCATAAGTTAAATTACAAATTCCAAATAAATTACAAATTACAATTTTCAAAATTCAAAACGGAATTGCTTTGCTTGCAATGATAGTGGAAGTAAGTTTTGCGTTATTTCGCACGCTTCCTTTGGAAGCGTTTTTGGATTTTGGGTTTGTTTAGGATTTAAGGTTTATGTGATGGAATTCTTCACTACGCTTCGCTTTATTCAAAATGACGGAGAAGATTCCCCGAGGTCTCACCTCGGAGAATCTTCTCCCAAGGTTTGACCTAAGGATTTTTGTTTTGAATTTTGGTGCTTATACAATGGGATTCTTCACTTCGTTCAGAATGACGGGAGAAAAAGTTAATTGTCAATTATTAATATTATACACTCGCTTGATAAATTTGGGAAATTTTGGTAAAATCATAATATGAAAGAAGTATTTAAAAGTCTAGCAAAGGAAGTATTAAAGGTGTTTCTTGTTGTTGTCTTTGTTGTTTTACCTATTCGTTACTTTGTTTTTCAACCATTTATTGTTCGCGGATCATCAATGGAGCCTAATTTTCAAGATGCTGATTATTTAATTGTAGATCAGATGACTTATCGTTTTTTTGATCCACAAAGAGGAGATGTCATTGTTTTTGAAAATCCTGATATATCAGACAAGAAGTATATAAAAAGAGTAATCGGACTTCCTAAAGAAGAGGTAATAGTAGAAGGAACAGAGGTTGTAATAAAAAACCAAGAGGGAGAAGTTGTTTTAGAAGAAAATTACATTTCTGGAAAAAATCAGCCAACTTTTTTTAGAGGAGAAAAGAACTTTATTCTTGGTGAAGAAGAGTATTTTGTATTAGGAGATAACAGAAAAGCTTCTTACGATTCAAGAGCATGGGGAGGATTATCGGATGATTATATAATAGGAAGAGTGCTTTTTCAAATATCTCTCTTTGACAAGTTTTCAAAACCAAAAACACCAGAATACTGATAATGTCTTACGGATTAATAGTTAATATTTGATATTTAATTAAATTTATTGTTAAAAACGAAATAATCACAGTTGCTAATTTTCAATTTGACAATTTTCAATTTTCAATAAATGACCAAATTTCCTAATTTTTAAAAAAAATAAATCTACTTATTAAAGTTAAAATTATTTTGGAAATTAAAAAATTAAAAAATTGAAAATTCATTGAAAATTGCCAAATTGAAAATTGAAAATTTATTAAACATGTCTAAAAAATTTAAAAGTTTGAGTGGAATGCATGATGTTTTTGGGGAGCAGTATGATTATTTTGATAAAGTAAGAGAGGTTGTTTCAAGGAATGCAAAAATTTATGGATTTGAAGGAATAGAAACACCAGTGATAGAAGAAACAGGAGTTTTTACCCGTGGAATTGGAACACAGACTGATATTGTTGAGAAAGAGATGTATACTTTTAAAACAAAAGGAGGAGAACAGGTTTCTTTAAGACCAGAAGGAACAGCGCCAATAATGAGATCTTTTTTAGAACATAGTCTTTACACAAAACCACAGCCAATAAAATTTTATTACTTTCAACCGTTTTTTCGTCATGAGCGACAACAAGCAGGAAGATATCGTCAGTTTTGGCAATTTGGCTTTGAAACAATTGGCAAAGACAGCCCAATTGTTGATGCTCAAATAATTGTTTTGACACATAACATTCTTCGGGAACTTGGGATTAAAGATGTTTTGGTTAAAGTAAATAATCTTGGCTGTGACAGATGTAGAGACAAGTTCAAGACCGCTTTGAAAAAGTATTTAAAAAGCGTAGCATCATCACTTTGTTCCGATTGTAAGAAAAGAATGAAAAAAAATCCACTGAGAATTTTTGATTGCAAAGAGTGTTTAGTAAAAGAAGATGCTCCACAAATTATGAACTTTTTATGCAAGAAATGTAGCGATGACTTCCGACAAGTGCTTGAATTTTTAGATGAAGTAAAAGTTTCCTATGACCTTGATTCATTTTTAGTTCGTGGATTGGATTACTACAACGGAACTGTTTATGAAATAATATCTTCTTCTCAAGAAAAACCACTTGCACTTGGAGGCGGAGGAAGGTATAATAAGCTTAGTGTGTTTCTTGGCAGTGAAGAAGAAATTCCGGCAACTGGAATAGCACTGGGAGTAGAAAGAGTGGTATCTTTAATGAAAGAAAAAAAAGTGAAGTTAGAAAAAGATAAACGAGAAGTTTTTATTGCGCAACTTGGTGATTTAGCAAAGAAGAAAGCGCTAAAACTTTTTGAAGAGTTCAGAAAAGCAGAACTTCCGGTATTTGAATCATTTGGAAGAGACTCTTTGAAAAGTCAGTTAAGTAGAGCAGACCGATTAGAAGTTGATATAACAATTATAATTGGCAAAGAAGAAGCGTTAGCTGAAAAAGCAATAATCAGAGATATGGACTCTGGGAAACAAGAAAAGGTTGATTTAAAAGAAGTTGTAAAAGAAGTAAAAAAAAGGTTAAAAGAAAACAAGAAAAAATAACAAGTTAATTATTTAAACTATGCCATTAGAAGTAAATAGAAAAGAAAAAGAAAATAATAACAGTATTGTCCACCGTTTCACTCGTTCTGTAATTCAGAGTGGGATTATAAAAGAATCTCGTTCAAGAAGATTTTTTCAAAGAGCTCTTAGTAAAACCGCAAAAAAGAGATCTGCTTTAAGAAGAATAAGAGCTAAAGAAGAATTCAACAGAAAGTGGAAGATGGGAGAAACAAAATAAATGAGTGTATCATTAAAGAATCTCACGCGATTTTGTATTGACGAAAAATCAGTTTCAACTGTTTTGCAAAAAATATTAGAAAAAGAAGGGAAGAAAGAAGAAGTGTCAGTTGTTTTTGTAGGAAGTAAAAAGATAAAAGAATTGAACAAAACATATCGTGGGAAAAATTATGTAACCGATGTTTTGTCTTTTGTTTTTGACGAGAAGAATTTTTTAGGAGAAGTTTTTGTTTGTCCAGCAAAGGTAAAAAAGGATTTTCAAAAAGAGAATTTTACAAAAGAATTTTTTCGCGTTATTATTCATGGCGTTCTTCATCTTTGTGGATATCGTCACAATACCACAGAAAGTGAAAAGAAGATGAACAAAAGAACAGAATATTACTTAGAAATTATAATTGGAAATTAATCATTTTAATATTTTTATGAGCAAAACGCCTACAATTGCCGCTGTTGATATCGGGACAGGAACTATTAAAGCAATTATAGTTCAGAGACAATCCGATGAAACAAGTTTCAGGGTTTTAGGAAGATCCCAGAATGTTTCTACTGGTGTTAGAAAAGGAGTGGTTCGTTATCCTGAAAAAGTAGGAAAAATAATTCAAACTACAATTGCAGAGGCTCAAAAAGAAGCTGGACAAGAGATAGACGAAGTTTATACAAATATAAACGGAGTTCATCTTTTTTGTTTATCTTCAAAGGGTATAATCTCTGTTTCAAGGGCTGATCAAGAAATATCTGAAGCAGATGTAGAAAGAGTAGTTGATGCAGCAAAAACATTTTCACTGCCTCAAAACAAGAAAATAATAGAAATAATTGCAAGAGAGTTTACTATTGACAAACAAAAAGGAATTAAAAATCCTACTGGTCTTCACGGAGTTAGATTGGAGGCTGAAATCGTTGCAATGGGTGGTTTTGTTTCTTACTTGAAAAGTCTTGATCAAGCATTTGAAAGAGCTGACATAGAGCTTGATGCTCGGATTATTAACCCGCTTGCTTCAGCGCGGGCAGTTTTAACAAACCAAGAAAAAGAAGTTGGAGTGATGGTGGTTGATATTGGAGCAGGAACAACTGGAGTTTCAATATATGAAGAAGGAGAACTTCTTCACATATTTGTTCTTCCGGTTGGGATAAATGATCTTCGTAACGATATTGCAGTTGGACTTAAAGTTGATCCAGAAACAGCAGAGTTTATAAAAAACAAGTTTAG
This sequence comes from Patescibacteria group bacterium, assembly GCA_034661095.1. Classification (GTDB taxonomy): domain Bacteria; phylum Patescibacteriota; class Minisyncoccia; order Minisyncoccales; family PWPS01; genus PWHW01. The sequence goes on from JAYEKQ010000041.1 coordinate 26,565, forward strand.
TGATTCTCTTTTAGAAAATAAAAAAGGAACAAAAATAGAAAAGATAAAATTGACATCAGGAGAAGAAATCAGCTTTAAAAGAAGTGAGTTAAAAAAAATTGCAGAACCAAGAATGGAAGAGTTATTTTCTGAAATAAGGAAGGAGTTGAAAAAAATATCTCGTGAGAAAGCACTTCCGGGAGGAGTTGTTGTTACTGGTGGTGGAGCTAAAATTCCAAATATAAAAGTTTTTGTAAGAGAGAAGCTTGGACTTTACTGTCGCGTTGGTTATCCTCGTCGCTTCTTTCCACTTGAAGAAGATCCTTCTTGCTCAGCTCTGTGCGGAATTATTCTTTACGGAACGGATTTAGAAGAAATTAGTAGAAAAAATAAAGCTGACTTTAATTCTTTTTTTTCTAAAATAAAGAAACTGCTTCAAGTTTTTATACCATAATAATATTATGAATGATCTACCTAAAATAAAAGTTGTTGGTGTTGGAGGATCGGGCTGTAACGCTATCTCAAGGATGGCTAGTTGTGGGATAAAAGGTGTTGAGCTAATAGCAGTTAACACTGATTTTCATGATCTCAGAGATACTGATGCTGATGTTAAAATAAGAATAGGAAAAAAGTTAACACAAGGACTGGGAACAGGAATGAATATGGAACTTGGAAGGAAAGCTGCTGAAGAGAACAGAGAAGAAATAGGAAAAGCGCTAAAGGATTCAGATATGGTCTTCTTGACTTGTGGAGTTGGAGGAGGAACAGGGTCAGGAGCACTTCCAATTGTTGCTGAAATTGCAAAAGAGAACAATGCTCTTGTTATTGCGGTGGTTACAACTCCGTTTTCCTTTGAAGGAAAAGAAAGAAGCAAGGTTGGAAAAAAGGGATTAAAAGCAGTTCAAGATAAAATTGATACTTTGATTCCAATATCAAATGATCGTCTTTTATCAACTCTTGACCCGAATATTTCACTTTCTGATGCTTTTTGGGTTTGTGATGAGATACTTCGCCAAGCAGTTCAAGGAATATCAGACTTGATAACTCTTCCAGGGATAATAAATATTGATTTTGCCGATGTTAAAGCAATAATGAAAAATTCAGGGTCAGCTCTTTTTGGAAAAGGAGTGGCAAAAGGAAAAAGACGCGCAGAAGAAGCAGCTTTAAAAGCCCTAAACCTTCCGCTAGTTGATCTTTCTTGTGAGAATGCAAAAGGAGTTCTTTTTAATGTAAACGGAGGAAAAGACCTCAGTTTGTCTGAAGTTTATGAAATTGCAGAAGTAATAAAAAAGAAAGTTTCTCCAGATGTCAGCATAATATTTGGAGCAGTGGAAGATAGTAGATTAGAAGAAGGAGAGATAAAAGTAACGATAATTGCCACAGGATTCTAACATCTTATATCCCCAATTTTTAATTATGTTTGGTTTTTTTCCAGACATATTTTATTTTGTAAATTTAATCATCAGAAGAAACTATTTTTAACAAGTAAAATTCAAAATGATAACAAAAATTGAAAAAAGAAATGGACAGGTAGTAGATTTTGATATTCAGAAAATAGAAAATGCTATTCACAAGGCATTAACTTTTACAAAAAAAGGAGATGCTGGTGAAGCAACAGCTCTTTCTGAAAAGGTTTTTGAGGTTCTTCTGAAAAGGTTTAGCAAGGATGAAGTGCCTACTATTGAAGATATTCAGAACATTGTAGAAGAAGTTTTAATAATGGAAGGATTTACTGATACTGCTCGTAGCTACATTCTTTACCGAGAAAAAAGAAGAGAAGTGAGAGACGCTTTGTCACAATTAGAAGATTCAAGTGAAATTCTTGAAAAATACATAGAAGAACTTGATTGGGAGGTGAAAGAAAATGCTAATATGACTTATTCTCTTCAAGGATTAAATCAGCATGCAACTTCTCACATTTCAAAAAAATACTGGTTAAATAAAATATATCCTCACGAGATAAGAGAGGCCGCAAAAAATCAAGATTTTCATATTCATGATTTGAATTTACTTGCTACTTATTGTTGTGGTTGGGATTTACAAGATCTTTTACTGAGAGGGTTTGGAGGTGTTCCTTCTAAAATAGAGTCAAAGCCACCAAAACATTTTCGTCCAGCATTAGGACAGGTAGTGAACTTCTTTTTCACTCTTCAAGGAGAAAGTGCTGGAGCTCAAGCAATGAGTAATTTTGATACCTTGTTAGCTCCTTTTATAAGATATGATAATTTAAATTACAAACAAGTTAAGCAATCAATACAAGAATTTCTCTTCAACTGTATGGTTCCTACTCGTGTAGGATTTCAAACTCCATTTTTAAATGTTTCCTTGGATATTAAGGTTCCAACATTTTTAAGAAATCAACCAGTTATTATTGGTGGTGAAGTAAAAAGAGAAGTATATGGAGAATTTCAGAAAGAAGTTGATATTTTTAATAAGGCTTTTTATGAGTGCCTAATGGAGGGTGACTCCAAAGGAAGAGTTTTCACTTTTCCTATTCCAACTATTTCTATTGCAAAAGATTTTGACTGGGACAATGAGAGTCTTGTTCCGATGTGGGAAGCAACGGCAAAATATGGAGTAAATTACTTCTCAAACTTTATTCAGTCAGATATGAATCCTGAAGATTTTCGCAGTATGTGTTGTCGTTTGCGGTTAAATAACAAGGAATTGATAAAGAGAGGAGGTGGACTTTTTGGCTCGCAACCACTTACTGGTTCAATTGGAGTTTGCACTATTAACTTGCCACGAATAGGATATTTATCAAAAAATAAAGATGAGTTTTATAACAGGTTAGGAGCAGTAATGGATCTTGCAAAGGAAAGTTTAGAAATAAAAAGAAAAGCAGTTAATAATTTTATTGAAAAAGGGCTTTATCCTTACTCTAAGTACTATCTTTCTTCAGTAAAAAAAATGCGTGGATCTTATTTTGGAAATCACTTTTCTACAATTGGTCTTATTGGAATGAATGAAGCACTTTTAAATTTTATTGGAGAAGGAACTGGATCTGAGGAAGGAAGGAAACTTGCAGTAGAAATTCTTGACTTTATGCGTGACAAACTTGTTGATTATCAAACAAAAACAGGAAATCTTTATAATTTAGAAGCAACTCCAGGTGAAGGGGCCGCTTATCGCCAAGCGAGCATAGACAAGAAGCGATATCCAGACATTATAACCGCTGGGACAAAAGATGTTCCTTATTACACAAATTCTGTTCATCTTCCAGTTGGACATACCGATGATCCGTTTGAAGCTCTTGAACTTCAAGATGAACTTCAGCAAAAATTTACAGGAGGAACTGTTCTTCACTTGTTTTTAGGGGAAAGATTAGCAAGTGCTGAAGGAGCAAAAAACCTTGTAAAAAAAGTATTAAACAATTATCATTTACCATATATAACAATTACTCCTACTTTCTCAGTTTGTCCTAATTGTGGATATCTGAAAGGGGAGCAGTACTACTGCCCTAATTGTAAAATAAAAGGTCCTAAAAAAGTAATAAAAAAAATATAATATGAAAAAAAATATATTTTCTACAAAAGAAAAAGCAATTGAAGCGCGAAAATGTTTTGATTGTAGTTGCGAAATAAAAATTGAAGGAAGAGAGATAAAAAATGGAGTTCTCTTGCAGTATGAAGATAATGGTGAAGAGCTTTTTACGATGAAATGTAACAACTGCTACGAAAAAAACGAAGGAATTACTGACTATAAAGAATGTGAAGTTTATTCAAGAATTGTCGGTTATCTTCGTCCAGTCAATAACTACAATCCAGGAAAAAGAAAAGAATATGAAGAAAGAAAAGAATATATTGCAAAAGTATGAAAATAGGCGGATTACAAAAATTAACACTAATTGATTACCCAGGATCGGTTGCCTGTACAGTTTTTCTTTCTGGTTGTAACTTTCGTTGTCCGTGGTGTTATTCAGCGGAACTTGTTTTACCAGAAAAGATTGAAAACCAAGTAGAAATAGAACAGAAAGAGTTTTTTAAGTTTTTGGAGCGAAGAGAAAAAACTCTTGATGGAGTTGTTATTTGTGGCGGAGAAGCAACCACAAATCCTTCTCTTCCTGAATTTGCAAGAAAGATAAAAGAGATGGGATTTAAAGTTAAACTAGATACTAACGGCTCTAACCCTCAGATGTTAAATCGTCTTCTTAAAGAAAAACTGTTGGATTATATTGCAATGGATGTCAAAAACAGCTTTGAAAAATATAGTGAAACAGTTGGAGTTGATTGTGACATTGAAAAGATAAAAAAAAGCATTGATCTTATAAAAAATTCAGGAATAGACTACGAGTTTAGAACAACACTTGTTCCAGGAATTCATACTGAAGAGGATATAGAGAAGATAGGAAAAGCGGTTAAATCAGCAGAAAAATACTTTTTACAAAACTTTCTTCCCGAAAAAACAATCTACGGAGGATTTGTAGAAAAAACACCTTTTACAAAAGAACAGTTAGAAAAATTTAAAGAAAAAGTATCTCCTTTTGTTAAAAAGTGTGAAATAAGAAGTTAGAAAAATAACCTTTTCTTTTTGTGCCGATTTTTAATCGGCACTTTTGTTTTGACTTTTATTTTAATTGCTTTATTATTAAAATTAAAATTATGAAAATTTTAATTGCCTATTACTCTAGAACAAAAGAAATAGAAAAATTAGCAGAAAGAATAGAAGAAAAGTTAAAAAAAGAAGGGCATTCTGTTGATGTGGAAAAAATAATTCCAGCAAAAGAACACGACTGGTTTTTTTGGTTTTTCTTAAGAATTTTCAAAGGAGAGTGCGACATAGAGCCACTAAAAATAAAAGATGCTACTGATTATGATTTAGTTCTTGTTGGTAGTCCTAACTGGACACGGCTTTCGTTACCTGTAGCGAGATACCTTAAAGAGATAAAAGGAATAATGTATAAAAATGTTGCTTTGTTTTCAACAACATTTGCTCCACCCACGGTTGAGCGGTATTCTCTTTCAGGATATTTGCTTGATTTTAACTTTAATAAAATTGTTGAAAAAAAAGGAGGTAGAGCAGTAGATACGATGCTAATTTCAAGTGCTTTTAAAAAATGGGGGGTTGATTCTGATTACGGAAAAGAAAGAATTAGTAGGTTTTGTAGAAAGGCAACATCATCAGTTGTATCTTTTAAGGACTATTTTTTAAAACGAAAAGAAGTTCAAAATTTTCGTTTTCTTATAATTTTATTTTCTTTTTTGCTTTTACTTATTCTTGTCCTAAGAGTTGCTTTTGACAAAATTATTGCTGATATTATTCTTTGGAGAGATTTTTCAGTAATTGTTATAATTCTGTTTTTTGCTTTTATTATATTAACACTGATTAGAAATAACAAAAAATTGTTTTTTTTGGGAAAATATATCTCTAGTTTTTCAGTAATTTTTGCGTGGACTCTTTTTATCTTTTATCTTTCGCCAGAATTAGGAATGGGGCGTTTAATGATGACAGGATATATTTTTATCTTTGTTCTGTTTTCTTCTTTTCGCGATGAAATAATAGTCGCATTTTCAGGATTAATAGTGCTGTTGGGTTATATCTCTTTATTTTGCTTATTAACAGAAAAAGAATTTTTTAATATTGGATTAGATATGGGAATAATTGCAGGAAGTTGTTTTCTTTTTGTTTGGTTTACAGGAACTTTCCGAAACTACTACTCAGTATTACTAGATGCTCAAGATGAGGTTGAAAAATCACGAAGAAGTTTAGAAGAAAAAGTTAAATTAAAAACAAAAGAGTTAAACGAGTTAAACGAAGGATTAGAAAAAGAGGTTGAGAAAAGAACCTCAAAAATAGAAGAACAAAAGAAAGAACTAAAAAAGAAGGTTGATTATTTGGAGCGATTTGGAAAAATAACAGTAGGAAGAGAAGTCAAAATGAAAGACTTAAAAGAAGAAATAGAAGTATTAAAGAGAGAAAAAGAAGAGTTAGAAGAGAGAAAGGACATAGGACACGAACCAAATAATGAAGAATAAAAAAATAATCACTTTTTCAAAAGTTTTTTTATTTTATTCACTTTCTTTTATTTTGGGAATTTTATTTGCGCCGATTAGTTTCTTAATCGGTGTTGTTTTTTGTCTCCTTCTTTTCTATATTCTCTCAAAAGATCATCTGATTACAGTTTTTTGTCTTTTATTCTTTGTTGCCAGTTTTTATTGTTTTCATCTTGCAGAATATAATTCATATTCAGAGTCAAAAACTTCTTTCACAGGAAGAGTTATTGAAACTTCTTTCATTGGAGAAGAAGCACAATCATTAACAATTAAAAACAAACAAGAAAAAGCAGTTGTTTATACATACAACTATCCCAAGTATCAGTGTGGTGAAACAGTTTTAGTAAGGGGAGAAGAAACTGTTTTTAATGATAAAAAATACTCAAATTATTTAAGAAAAGAAGGGGTTGTTTCTGTTTTTCAATATCCCGTAGTTGAATTAAAAAAAGAAAAAGAAACTTCTTTTCACTGTTTTCTCTTATCGCAAAAAGAAAAATTAAAAATAAACATAGAAAAATCGCTTCCTGCTCCTCATAGGTTTTTATTAGAGGCAATGATTTTAGGAGAAAGAGGATCTTTTACCGATGATTTTAACGAAAAATTAAGTATTTCTGGAACTCGCCATATAACAGCTATTTCTGGGATGCATATTGTTATTCTTTCTGGAATATTATTTTTTATTTTTTTAATAGCAGGAATTAAAAAAGGCATATCAGCTCTTTTAACAATTATTATGATTGCTATTTTTATTCTTTTTGTCGGAGCTCCTGCTTCTGCAGTAAGAGCGGGAATAATGGGAGGAGTTGTTTTATTGGCAACCATTGTTAATCGTAAAGCAAACCCTCTTCGTCTTCTTACATTTGTAGGAGCAGTAATGCTTTTTTTTAATCCCTTTCTTCTTCATTATGATTTAGGATTTCAACTCTCTTTTTTAGCCGTTTTAGGGATAATAACTCTTTATCCTCGGATAAAAAAAGTGTTAATGTCTCGTTTTAATTTTTTTAAAAAAAGGGAAAAATTAACAGATGTTATTGCAATTACAACTGGAGCACAGATCTTTGTTTTTCCGCTAATTCTTTACAACTTTGGACACATCTCCATCTTTTCTATTTTTGCAAATGTTTTAATTGTTCCACTTCTTCCTTTTATAATGATTGCTGGATTTTTAACAGCACTAACCGGATGGATTATTTTTTCAATCCCAACTTTCGTTATCCTCTCCTTTATAATCTTCATAATCAATCTAACATACAATCTCCCCTTTTCAGCAATCTACATAACAGGAGTCCCAACTCTTTTAATATTCCTACTATATGCCCAACTACTAACAATAATCCACAATAAAAAAATGCCATAGGTGACACCTATGGCATTAAATTGTCCAAGGTCCGACCTTCGCCCAAGGTCCGACCTTGTCGCCCAAGGTCCGACCTTGGGAACTTGGGAACTTGGGAACTTGGGAACTTTACTGACTATTTTATTTTAATTGATAAGATGCTATAATGATTTTATAATATAAAAATAAATAAAAAACTCCATGTCCATCCTCGGGTTGGACATGGGGGAGAGATTA
>JAYEKQ010000042.1:0-7420 GCA_034661095.1 Patescibacteria group bacterium
TCCTTTCCCACACACTCCCCCTAGATAGCAACTTGCTTCAAATAATCTTGCTGTCTTTTTCTCTGCCATCATTAATGCATCCTCTATTTTTATATCTTTATATCTATTTTCTTTAATAAATGCTTCTTCTTCTCTTCCTTTTAACTCCTGTAAAACATCAATTGTTTCTCCTTCGGTTAAAACTTCTAATGCTTCTGTCAGTATCTTTACGCACTGTTCTGGAGAAGAAGACTTTAACCCTCCCTTTGAGATAACAGCTACATAATGCATCGCAACACACTCTGCTCCTGAAATTCCAAGCTTTTTCCATAAAGTAGGATCTCCTCTTCTGATCTCACTGTGATCAATCATATCATCAATAATAAGCGAATAATTGTGTAAAATTTCAACTGCTGCTGATGGATATAAAGTATCTTCTATCTTTCCCTTAACTGCTTTGCAACTTAAAATAACAAAAGCTGGACGCAATCTTTTGCCCCCAACTTTTATTTGATAAAGCACTTCTTTCTGAAATCTTGATCCAAGACAAGAAGAAAGAAGTTCTTCTATCGCTGGATCAACTATTTTTTTAACTTGTTCTAAATAAGAACTAATGTTTTTTTGCATACTTTTTATAACCCTCTCCTGCCCACAAAATAGAAGATGATATTACTATTATAAACAAAATCTCTCCAAAAGTCAAGGGAACAAAATGGAAAACATCTCTCACTTTTGGAGTCATTATCACTGCAAGTTGTAATAAAGTTCCAATAAAAAGAGATAATATCACATACTTGTTGCTTAAAAATTTTATTTCAAAAATAGATCTTGTCATTGAACGCATATTTATTACATTATAAAGTTGAGTAAATGCTAAAACACTAAAAACAGCAGTCCGAGCTTTATTTAATCCCTCTCCATTATCATAAAACATATCAAAAACAATAATTGAAAGAATAAGCATAATTCCTATCATTATGATAAAAAAAGGAACTATCTCTTTTGTTAAAATAGTTTCTTTTTTATTTCGTGGTGGTTTTTTTAAAACATCTTCATGCTTTGGTTCAACTGATAAAGAAAGAGCTGGTAATCCATCTGTTACAAGATTTAACCATAATATCTGAGTAGGAAGAAGTGGAAGTGGAAAGCCAAGAAATAAAAAAACAATTATTGTTCCTATCTCTCCAAAATTTGTTGTTATTAAAAAGGCACTTGATTTTCTAGTATTTTCAAAAACAACCCTCCCTTCTTCTATCGCACTCACTATTGATGAAAAATTATCATCAACAAGAACAATATCTCCAACTTCTTTAGTAACATCTGTCCCCATTAAACCCATTGCAATTCCAACATCTGCTTGTTTAATTGCTGAAGCATCATTGACGCCATCACCAGTCATTGCTATCACAGCTCCTTGTTGTTGTAGAGTTGTTGCTATCTTCAACTTCATCCGAGGAGTTAAGCGAGCAAAAACATTAACATTTTTAACTGCATTTTCAAATTCTTCATCACTCATCTTTATCAGTTCTGACTGTTCAAGTGCTTTTAAATAACCTTTTTTATTTTTTTTTAAGATACCAACTTCTTTTGCAATTGCTACTGCTGTTTTTTTATGATCTCCAGTCGCCATAATCACTCTTATCCCTGCCAAATTTGCATTTTCTACTGCTTCTTTTACTTGTAATCGTGGAGGATCAATCATTCCAACTGCTCCATTGAAAACAAGATCGTCAAGCATATCTTCATTTATCATATTAGAGGTGTTTTGAATTTCTTTATATGCTAATCCAATAGTTCTCATCGCTTGTTCGGTCATCTTTTCGATCTCACTGATAATTTGTTTTTTCTTTCCTTCAGTAAACTCTTTAACTTCCCCTCCTTCCCTTATTCTAGTTGCTCTCTTTATTATATTTTCTGGAGCACCAGCAATATAAACTTCTTTTTTATTATCTATATCTACCAAGGATGCTCTTAATTTTAATTTAGAATTAAACGGCATATCATCTATCTTTTTTTCAGAAAGTTCGAGAACTTCTTTTCTTAGTCCAGCTTTCTCAGCAAGAACAAGCATTGCTCCTTCAGTTGGATCTCCTATTATTTCATACTTCTCTTTATCATCATCACTACGAGTCACCTCTGCTTGATTACAAATCTCCGCAATATGAAGTAATTTATCAAGATCTTTTTCTTCTTGCGGAAAAATAATTTGTTTTTCTCTATAAAAGTTTCCTTCAGGTATCCAACCCTCGCCACTAACCGTTATCTTATCATTCTTTGGAAGAGAAATCTCTCTAACTGTCATTGTGTTTTGGGTTATTGTTCCTGTCTTGTCAGAAATTATATGATCAACAATACCAAGCGTTTCTGTCACCGGAAGATGTCTTATTATTGCATTTCTCTTTACCATCCTTGTTGCTCCTACTGCTAATACAACCACTAATATCGCTGGTAGCCCTTCTGGAATCCCGGAAACAAGAGCTGCTATTGATCCAAAAAGTGGCTCTTCAAAATCACTAAATCCATTCTTAAGAGATGCTCCGTTTTTAGCAACTGATATAAGAAATATTAAAGCTGCCCCACTGAAAGCAAAAATAGCCATTCTTCTTGTAAGAATTGATATTTTTTCTTCAAAGTGACCTTTTTCTTTCTTTATATTTCCAATATCTTCAGCTATTCCTCCAAAAACTGTACTGCCTCCCGTTGCGACAACAACTCCTTTTCCTCTTCCTACAGAAACAAAAGTTCCCATCCACGCCATATTTCTCTTATCCCCTAACTCAATATTTTCTTGTAAAATTTCTTCTTCTTTCCTAACTGACATTGATTCTCCTGTTAATGACGATTCATTAGTTCTCATCTCTCTTACATCAAAAAGACGAACATCAGCTGGAATTCGATCCCCTTCTTCAATTAAAATCACATCTCCAGGAACTATTTTTTCAGCAAGAATCTTAAGTAGTTTTCCCTCTCGGTAAACTTTTGCCATCGGAACAACCATTTTTTTTAAAGCATTTATTGCTTGCTCTGCTTTATATTCTTGCACGAAACCAATTACAGCGTTAATAACAATAATTGCACCAATAACATAAACATCAATCCACTTTTCAAAAAAACCAGCAATAACTACTGCTGATATAAGAACATATATCAAACCGTTGTTGAACTGTTTCAAGAATATAAAAAACGGATGACAAGAATCACCCTCACTAATCTTGTTCTTTCCATACTTTTCAAACTTTTCTTCTGCTTGCTTTTTGTTAAGCCCTTCTTTCTTTGAAGAAAATTGATTGAGAACTTGTTCTATATTTTTTGCATGCCAGTTATTCATTTTTAAAATTACTTTATTAACTTTCCTTTTTTATGTTTCCACTTTTCAACTTCCTTATGATTGCCAGAAAAAAGTACTGGAGGAACTTTCCATTTTTTTCCATCTGCCGTAAAAACATCGGGTCTTGTATATTGTGGATATTCAACAAAAGCTTCTTCCTTTTTTCTTTCTTCTAAAAATGATTCCTTTCCAATAACTTCTGGAACAAGTCGTGCCACTGTCTCAACTACTGCCATTGCAGGAATCTCTCCTCCCATAAGAACAAAACTACCAATTGATATTTCTTCATCTGCTATGTATTTTGCTACCCTTTCATCAACTCCTTCATATCTTCCGCATATCATTATAACTTGATTATAATTCATTATTTCACTTGCTTTTTTTTGATTAAATTTTTTACCTCTTGGGGTAAACAAAACCACTAAAGATTTCTTATCTTTTAATTTTATATCAGAAACTGCTCGATATATCGGACCAACTTTCATCACCATTCCGCTTCCATCTCCAAAGCAAGCATCGTCAACTGTTTTGTGTTTATCTGTTGTCCAATCTCTTAAATCATGAATATTTACTTCAAGAAGTCCTTTTTCACAACCCTTGCACAAAATTCCCTTTGAAAAGTAAAAATCAAAAAAAGAAGGAAAAATTGTTATTATATCAAAACGCATAGTTATTTTTTTATTAAAAAAAGCGGCACTATATAATTATAGCACCGCTTAATATGTTTTCAATCTTTTTTAGAGTTTTATGTCCTCTAATCCTTCTTTTCTGTCATCGGAAGAATCTTCTTTTGGTTTATAAGTACTACCTTCGGGCTCAGCAATTTTCAAGTTTATTCTTGCTTTGCGTTTAAGTCCGATGGTGCGAACCAAATCTCTTATTGCTTTTGCTGTTGATCCACCTTTTCCAATTACTTGTCCCATATCATCGGCGTGGACTCTAAGTGTAAGCAATACTCCCATCTCATCAACTTTTCTTTCTATTTCTACTGAGTCGGGGTTATCTACTAAACTCTTCACGATAAACTCCAAGAAATCCTTGTCAGAATTTTCTTTAACCATAAGTATATTTTTTATCATACTAGGAGCATAGAACACAAACTAAATAATTTTTATTTATATTCTACACCCCACTTATTAAGCAACTCGACCTTTTCTCTCTTTAATTTTATCTTTTATAATAATTCTGTCAAGCGCAGGAATGTGAGATTCTAAAAATTGTTTAGTTCATATCTTACACCCCCTATATTATTTTTTTTCTTTTTTATTTTCTTCTTTTTCAACCACTTCTTCTTTGGGAGCTTCTTCTTCCGTATCTTTTTCTTTAACTTCTGGAACTTCTTCTACTGATTTCTTTTCCTCTGCCTTTTTGCTCATCTTTTCTTTTCTTTTATTTGTCAAAGAAACCACCTGTTTCTTTTCTCCTTCAATTATCTTTTTCTCAATTAAAAGATTATTCACTCTGTCTGATGGCTTTGCTCCGTTTCCAATCCACTTCAGTGTTTTTTCTTTATCTATCTCACACTCCTTTGTTAATGGGTTATAGAAACCAACATCAGCAATAAATCTTCCACTTGCTGGAGGATTATTCTTATTAACAACTCTTATTCTGTAAAATGGTTGATGTTTTCTTCCTGTTCTAAAAAATCTAATTTTAAGCATATTTATTTTATATTATTTAGCGCCTTTTTTGCTGCTTCTTCTTCTGCTTCTTTTTTTGAATCACCCTTCCCCTCCCCTATTTTTTCTTTACCTACGAATACTCCCATGATAAATCTTCTTCTGTGATCAGGACCATCTTCTTTTATAACTTCATAGTGAGGAGTAACATTTGATTTTTCTTGAATTTTTTCTTGAAGTTCTGATTTTGGATCACGGTAAGTTCCTGACTCAATTATTTTTTCCAATTTTGATATTAAGTACTTTTTTATAAAAATATCTGCTTCTTCGTATCCACGATCAAGATAAAGCGCTCCTATAAAAGCTTCAAAGGTGTTTGCTAAGATACACAGACGAGCTTTTCCTTTTTCCCCTTTCTCTCCTTTTGATAAAAGAAGAAAATTTTCAAACCCTAACTCACTTGCTGTATCCCCGATCTCTTTAGTATTTACTAGTGACGCTCTCCATGTTGTTAACTTTCCTTCTGGCTCCTCTGGATACTTAAAATAAAGATACGAGGTAACAACAAGCTCTAATACTGCATCTCCTAAAAACTCTAATCTTTCGTTTTGCCCAAGATTAAAGTCAGGATTTTCGTTTAAATAAGAGCGGTGGCAAAAGGCCTGAACAAGCAAGTTCTTGTCTTTAAACTCCACTCCTATTTTTTTTTCAAGTTCTTTAAATTTTTCTTTCATTATTCATTTTTATCATTTTCAATTTCCTTGTAAACAGTTCCTAATATTCCATTAACAAATCTACCCGAACTGCTTCCACCAAATTCCTTTGCAAGCTCAATTGCTTCATTGATAGCTACTTTTGGAGGAACCTCTTCCTTCTTTGAGTAGATAAGTTCGTAAAGCCCAAGACGAAGAACATTACGATCAATAATTGTCATCTTCTCTAACGGCCACTCTGGAGCAGCAATAATAATTATATTATCAATCTCTTTCTGATTGTCTAAAACACCTTTTGTTAAATTTTTTACAAATCCAATATCCTCTTCTTTTTTCATTAATTTTTCAGAATTTCTCATAACTACTTCCTCATAGTTTTTGTTTTTCTCATCAAAAAAATCCAACTCATAAAGAGTTCTAACGGCAATTGATCGTGCTAAATGTCTTGATGACATATTAAGTTTACTTCTTTTTTGATAATAATTTTGGGTCTAGTGGCTTTTTTTTCTCTTTTTCTTTCTTTTCTTCTTCTTTAACTTGTTTTATCTTCTCTTCTTTTTTCTTCTCTTTCTTTAAAACATCAATAACTTCTCTTCCTTTATAATAGCCACAAGCTTCACAAACAGTGTGCATAACTTTCTTTTCTTTACACTGAGGACAGTCTGTAAGTGTTGGTTTGCTCAAGTGAATGTGCATTCTCCGTTGATTTCTTCTTCCTTTTGTTTTTCTCTGTTTTGGTACTGCCATAATTTATTATTTAATCCCTATTATCTAACTATGCTGTAAATTATATCAAAAAACTGAAAAATTGCAACCAAAAGAGTTGTATAATACAAAATGAGGCTGAAATAATATCATTTTCTAATGCAAAGAGAGACTGAAACAGCCTCTTTTACAGAAAATGTGATGTTACCCATCCGGATGTGTGCACAAAATGTCTAAGGTGACACCTTGGACATTTCAAGTTATTATAATTCACTATCCCATTCTCAGTCATAAATTTTCCGGTATTCATGTTCATTCTGTCTTTAAGTAAATGTTTTAATTATTTTCGTTTTTATTTCATTGGGAAAAAAATTTAAGGTTTCTAGATCATTAATATTGTGCCACTCTAAAATATACTTGTTTTCTGTGAATTGTCTTTCTTTTTCAGGACTTCCTAGTTTTAAACTACCTGAATATTTTGAAATTAAATAAATGTATTGCGTTCGCTTATCAAATTCGTTATTAATTTTCCAAGACAATTTACCAACTTCAACTTCTAAATTGGTTTCTTCTTTAATTTCTCTTACTAATGCACTAAGATTATCTTCACCCTTTTCAACACTTCCACCAGGTAAAACAAAATAATTTTTATTTGGTTTTATTCTGTGTATCAGTAAATTTTTTTCCGATCTAATAATAATTGCTGAAACTCTTTTATCTGTCATAATTATCCATATTATAACAACTTTCAAAAAAACAAGCAAAAAGCTGTGGACACCAGGTGTCAACAGCTTTTGATTTAAAAAAAATGCCCAAGGTGACACCTTAGACACAAAAAAACTACACTCCTTCTTAATCCTTACAACAAAGTTCTTTCATTGCAAGACCAACTGCAAAAGCATAAGCGTGATGTTCTCCAAATTTGTTTATCTGATAATCTTTTTTTCTCCCCTGTTGTTTTATTGAAACTTTTTGTCCTTTTTTGTTTTTTTCTATTTTTGAAATAAAGATATCAGCGTCTTTATTGGTTCCGTAATATAATATCTTTTGTTTTTTATTCTCCCCTACTTCTCTTA
>JAYEKQ010000043.1:0-7342 GCA_034661095.1 Patescibacteria group bacterium
TAAAGATAAAATATGGATAAAAATAAAATGATTTGGGTTGGTGGGGGTTTATTGTTTTTTGTTGTTGTTTCTTTTGGTGTTGTTAATAACTATTTTGATATTGAAGAGGGTAATAATAGTATCTCAAAAGTAAACAATAATAACTCTCAAGAAGAAGATAATTATCTTGATGAGGAAGAAGAACAGGAAGAGGATCCTGAGGATGTTGTAACTGAAGAAGAAGTAGAAGTAATAGTTAAGATTTCAGAGATTGAGGGGTATATTGTGCTTACAGAAGAGATTCTTGAGGAAGTTGATCGTTTAAAAGCAAATCCAATAATTGTTTCTGATATTGAAGAAAATCTTGAAAGAATAAAAGGAGAGTTTGTTGCGCTTGATGTTTCATATCAAGATGAAGAAATTACAGATGAACAGTTTCAAGCAGAGTTAGATAGGATATTTTTAGAGGTAGAAAACATAACTGAAAGAGCAGAAAAATTGCTTTAAATATGGTAAGTTGTTTACAAAAATAAAATAATTGATATAATATAGATATAAAGGAGGAAAGTAGTAGTAGCTCTTTTTAATATAGAAAAAAGTAAGGAGGTGAAGAAGAGTGGAACCAGAGAGTCCAGAATTGAAAAAAACTAGAACGAGATTATCAACTTATCAACAAACAATAGGAGGGAATATGTCAAAAGAAGTAGAAATTCCAGAAGAAAAAATTGAAATTATCAATCAGAATATCCAATCTCTAGAAGTAGAAATTCCAGAAGAAAAAATTGAAATTATCAATCGGAACATCCAGTCCCTAAAGGAAAAAATGAAGACTAATGATGGTAAGAAAAAATACCATTACCATCTGCAGCAACTAAAGCAGGCTAGAAAAAGAATTTTCCTTGAGGTTCAAAATGCTCTTTTTATAAAATACTTTTGAAGTATTTTTAACCAAAAAAAAGCCCAGCATTATTACGCTGGGCTTAATATATTCTTGAATTTTTGAATACAGTGAAGTATCTACAAAAATAAAATAATTGTTATAATATAAATAAAGGAGGGATTATGAAGTCAGAGGGTTTGGAAGTAACAAAAGTTAGAATGAGGGTTCATCCTATCAAGAAGTTGATTCTCAGATGTGTAGATGAGAATGAGGTAAAAATGTATCGCTCTCAATTGCAAAGGAAGAAGAGAAGGCTTAGTTAACTTCAATAAGAGAGAACAGAAGCAAATTAATGTTGTTCAGGAAAAAAGCAAAGCCCTGCAGTTTTCACTGCCGGGCTTTGCTTTTTGATTATTATTAATTAACTATTTGGTTTATACAGTAAAAGTGTTTACAGTATCTACTTTTTATATTGATCTTGAATTAAATAGCTTTTTAACTTCTTCTCTCTTTTTTGGGTATAGTTTTGCTTCATAAAGCTGGTTTATAATTTCTTTTTCGGCAAATTTTTCTCCTGTACCAATTTCAATAAACTCGTCTATACTAACTTCTTTTAGGGTAATTTTTTCTCCTGCGTCTAAATTTAGGTCAGAGACCTTTTTAATACCCTTGGCAATAAATATATATACAGCCCAATCAATTTTTGAGATAGGCTGGCAAGAGTTCCAAAGAATATATTTAGATGCTTTGTATCCAGTCTCTTCAAGTAGTTCTCGTTTTGCTGCCTCTAAAACATCTTCTCCTTCGTCAATTCTACCCCCAGCCGCTCCGATAAATGGTTTTTTCCCTGGTTGTTCTTGTTCAGTTAAGATAATCTTCCCTTCGTCTGTTACTGGAAAAATCACTGCTGTGTCGGGGCGTTTTAATTTTTCAAAAGTTGTTTTTGTGCCATCAAAAAGCTTTTGTTCCCACTGGTACACATCGAACATTATGCCACTAAAAACTTTTTTGGCATGGTTGGGGATTGGTTGTTTTGAGGGCGGTCTGTTTATATTTTGCATTTTAATTGTGCCGGGGGCGGGACTTGAACCCGCAAACCTTGCGGCATACGATTTTGAATCGTACATGTTTACCAATTTCATCACCCCGGCAAAAAGTGTATTGGTACACCCCTATATTCTAACAGATTTTTTTAACTTGTAAAATAAATTTTTTTTGATATACTTAATTCAGACTAATAAGGTCTGGATTATGAAAGCAACAAAAAAATCACAATATGCTTTAAGGGCGATGATTATTCTTTCAAAAAAAAAGAAGGAAATAACTTCTTTGCGTGTTATTGCCGATAAAGAAGGTATTCCTGCTTTTTACTTAGAAAAAGTTTTTTCAATGCTTAAAAAAAATAATTTAGTAGAATCAAAGAGAGGAGTTTTAGGAGGATATTTTCTTGCACGAGAGCCAGAGAAAATAACATTGAAGGATATTTTTAATGCAGTTGGAGAATCGGTTCAGATTGTTGATTGCTTTAGTAGCAAGTGCCCAAAAAGTGGTAATTGTGAAGCATCAAAAGCGTGGATAAAAGTAAATAAAAAAATAGAAGAAACGCTTTCTTTAATAAAATTATCCGATTTAATTGCGGGGGCGGAGTCCGCATCGATTAAAATATGAAGAACAATAATAAGAAAGTATATTTGGACTACGGAGCTACAACTCCGATTGACAAAGATGTTGTTGAGAAAATGATTCCTTTTTTGGGGGAGAATTTTGGAAACCCTTCTTCTTTGCATTCTTTTGGACAAGATGCAGTAGTTGCAGTTGACGAAGCAAGAAAGAAGGTTGCTGACTTCTTAGGATCAATGGAGAGTGAGGTGTTTTTCACCGGGTCTGCAACGGAAGCAAATAATATTGCTATTTTAGGGAGTATAAAGCAAAAAGAGGGACACATAATCACTACTGCAATAGAACACAAGGCAGTGTTAGAAACAGTAAAACAGAGTGGAATGGAAAACAGTATCATCTATCCCGATAAAAACGGAATAGTTAGTGTTGATAATATTATGAAAGAGGTAAGAGAAGATACAGTTTTGATTTCTGTAATGTATGCAAACAATGAAGTAGGAACAGTTCAACCTATAAAAGAGATTAGTGAAGCAGTAAAAGAAGTAAACAAAAACAGAAAAAATAAAATTGTTTTTCATACAGATGCAGTGCAAGCAGTTAATTATCTTCCTTGCGGAGTCAACGAACTTAATGTTGACTTTTTAACTTTCAGTGGTCACAAGATATGTGGACCAAAAGGGGTTGGTGTTTTGTATGCTAAAGAAGGTGTTAACCTCTCTCCATTGATTTTTGGGGGTGATCAGGAAAAAGGAGTTCGTCCTGGAACAGAAAATGTTTTTGCAATTGTTGGAATTGGTGAAGCAGTGGAGTTAATATCAAAAAATAATCCAGAAAAAACAAGAAAGTTGCGTGACAAAATAATTAACTTTGCACTAGAAAACATTCCAAAATCAATAATTAATGGAGATCTTGAAAAACGACTTCCAAATAATGTAAATATATCTTTTAAAGGAACAGAAGGAGAGAGTTTAATGATTGCTCTTGATAGAGAAGGAATTGCGGTTTCTACTGGCTCTGCTTGTGCTTCAAAATCACTTCAACCATCTCATGTTCTTCTTGCAATGGGACTTTCACACGAACAAGCTCACGGTTCTTTAAGGATGACTCTTGGTAGATTTACAACTGAAGAAGATGTTGATTATCTTTTAGAAAAATTACCCACTGTTGTTGAAAAAATAAGAAAAATATCACCAGTAAGATAAAACTTAAACTTAAAACACTATGTATAATGAGAAAATAATGGATCATTTTCAAAACCCTAGAAATATGGGGGAGATAGAAGGAGCAGATGCTGTTGGAAAAGTTGGAAATATTATTTGCGGAGACCTGATGCACTTGTATATTAAAGTTGGAAAAAATGATGAAGGTGAGGAGATTGTAGAAGATATAAAGTATAAAACACTTGGTTGTGTTGCTGCAATAAGTACTAGTAGTATGGTTGCTGAACTTGCAAAAAGCAAGACAATACCTGAAGCACTTAAGATAGACAAAGAGATGATTGCGAATGAGTTAGGTGGCTTGCCAAAAATAAAATATCATTGTTCTATTCTTGCTGCTGACGCTTTAGCTGAAGCGATTTACGACTATTTATCAAAAAACAAGAAAGAAATTCCCGATTTTCTAGAAAAGAAACACCAGATCGCAAAAAAAACAAGAGAAGCAATTGAAGAAAAACAAAATGGCTAGTGATTTAGATAAAACAAAAAAGAAAGTTATTGTTGGAGTTTCAGGAGGAGTTGATTCTTCTGTGACATTATTTCTCTTGAAAAAAAGAGGATATCTTCCGATTGGTGTTTTTATGAAGTTTTCAAAACTTAGTTCTTCTAAAAAGGCAGAAGAAGTTTGTAATTTTTTAAAAGTTCCTTTTCACATTATTGATGTTCAAGAAGAGTTTAAGAAAAAAGTTATTTCTGCTTTTTTAGATGATTATGAAAAAGGAGTTACTCCTAATCCTTGTGTTGTTTGTAATAGAGAAGTTAAATTTAAAACACTTTTTGAGAATCTCTCCAAGTTTAACGGACATTATGTCGCAACCGGACATTATGTCCGGATTGAAAAAAAAGAAAACGCTGATTTTGAGATATTAAAAGGAGTTGATTCAAAAAAAGACCAGTCATATTTTTTATGGGACATTAAGAAAGAGTGGTTAGGACAAATAATATTTCCGTTAGGACATTTTGAAAAAAAAGATGTCCGCAAGATTGCAATTGAAAATAATCTTCCTATTGTGGAGCAGAAAGATTCACAAGAAGTTTGCTTTATTGACGGTGATATATCTTCTTTTCTTAGTAAGCACTTAAAGTCAATTCCTGGAAATATTGTTGACAGAGATAGGACATTGATAGGACAACATAAAGGACTTTTTAACTATACGATAGGACAAAGAAAAAGGATAGGACTTTCTGGTGGTCCTTATTATGTCCTATCAAAAAATAATAAAAAAAACGAACTTGTTGTCACAAAAAACAAAAAAGACCTTCTTTTCAAAGAACTGTTTTTTAGAGATGCAAATTTTTTCAAAAAAGTTAGCTTTCCTTTTGAAGCAGAAGTGAAAATAAGGTATAATACTAATCAAGTAGAGGGAGTTGTTTATGAAGATAAGGTTATCTTTAAATCTCCCCAAAAATCAATAACATCTGGCCAGTCAGTGGTTTTTTATAAAAAAGACAAGTTATTAGGGGGAGGAGTAATATTATAAAAATTAATAATTCACAATGTTATTATGGAGGTGTTGTCAGAGGATAGATATGATTTGAATAAAAAATAAGTTGCTAAAAGGGCTTGTTTTTGATATAATTTATTTATGGGTGATGAAAAATTAAAACAATTTATAACTCAAAGGAAGTATCTTGTTTGGTGGGTTAAAGATCCGAGAAAACTGGGTCCGAAATCAATTGTTGAAGCGACTTTGAATTATGGGAACTGGAAAGATGTTCAGGAACTGATTAGAATAATGGGGATAAACGAGGTTGCATGGATATTCAGGGAGAATTCAAAACTATCTGCGGTTGGGCGACAGAACTATGATAAAGCGACAAAGAATTATTTTAACTTATATTTCAATAAATATGCTTCCTCTAGAAAATAAAAAAATTTTAACAAAGAACCAAATTGAATTGCTTCCAACAGTAAGAATTTTTATGGATAATTTTGGATTAGTTGGTGGAACGGCTATTGCCTTTCATCTTGGACACAGAAGATCTATTGATTTTGATCTTTTTTCGCTAAATGAATTTAATAATAAAAAAATAAGAGACTTAGTTAAAAAAAAGGGATGGAATATAGAAAGAGTTTTTAAGGATGAAAATGGACAGTTTACATTTTTTATAAATAAAGTTCAAATGACTTTTTTTTATTATCCTTTTGAAATTAAATTTGAAAAAGAATTTGAAGAATTAAAAATGCCTGATTTGTTAACGCTTGGGGCTATGAAGGCTTATGCACTGGGAAGAAGAGCGAAGTGGAAAGATTATGTGGATTTGTATTTTATTTTTCAAAAATACAAATCTATTAAACCGTTGATAAAGAAAACAGAAGAGATTTTCAAAAATGAATTTAATGAAGCACTTTTTCGTAAACAGTTAGTTTATTTTAATGATATAAACTACGAAGAAGAGGTTGAATTTCTTTCCGGATTTGAAGTTAGTGAAGAAAGAATAAAAGAGGAGCTTACCAATTTTTCTTTAGAGTAATGAAGTGTATTGTTTGTCATTATGGAGAGATTGCCTTAAAAGGTAAAAATCGCCGCTTTTTTGAAGAGCGGCTTGTTTCTAATATCAGAAAAGTTGTTCCAGAGGGAAAAGTAAGTTCACCAAGAGGAAGAATAGTTATTTTAACCGAAAAAGAAAATACAGAAGAGAAGATAAAAAAAATACCAGGAATAAATTATCTTTTTGTGGCGGAAGTTGTTTCGTCAGAAAAAGATGAGATAATAAAAAAAGCAGTTTCACTAATGAGCAAAGGAGATTATAAAACTTTTCGTGTTACTGTTAAGAGAGCAGATAAAAGTTTTTCAATACTTTCCTCTGATTTTGCTTCTCAAATAGGAGCAGAAGTAGTAAAAGCAACCGGAAAAAAGGTTAACCTCTCCAATCCAGAAAAAACCTGCTATATTGAGATAACAAAAAAAGAAACTTATATTTACACAGATAAAATAAAAGGATTGGGTGGATTACCAATCGGAACAGGAGGAGTTGCTGTTTCTCTTCTTTCAGGAGGAATTGATTCTCCGGTAGCGTCTTTTAGAATGATAAAAAGGGGAGTTAAAAATATATTTGTCCACTTTCACGCTTATCCAACAACATCAAAGCAGTCTCAAGAAAAAGTAGAAAGAATTGTTAAAATACTTTCTGGATTTCAAGGAGAGTCAGTTCTTTTTCTTGTCCCTTTTGATGAGATTCAGAAAGAAGTAGTGCTTAATACTTCTGACAAAACAAGAGTTTTGCTTTATCGTCGCTTTATGGCAAGGATTGCAGAGGTGATAGCAAAAAAAGAAGGAGCAAAAGCAGTTATTACTGGAGAGAGTTTAGGACAAGTTGCTTCACAAACAGTTGAGAATATAACAGTAATGGAAGATGCTTTAAGCCTGCCTGTTTTTCGGCCACTAATTGGACACGATAAAGAGGAGATAATTAGAGAAGCAGAAGAGCTGGGAAGTTATGATATATCAATTTTACCTGAAGAGGATTGCTGTGTTCGTTTTCTGCCCAAAAATCCACAAACAAAAGGGAAGATAAAAGAGGTAGAAAAAGAAGAGGAAAAGATTGATATTAAAAAAATGATAGATAAAGCATTAAAAGGTGTTATTAAAAAAGTAATTAAGAATGAAGAATAAAATAATTATTTCATTTTTTGGTTTAATTT
>JAYEKQ010000044.1:0-32775 GCA_034661095.1 Patescibacteria group bacterium
CTCTTTTAGGCTCTTCTTTCTCCTTTTCTTCCATTAATTCTTCTGCAAAAAAATCTGTTTCGCATCCTGTTGCAAGAATTGAAACTCTAACTTTATCTTTATATTTAGCTTTCTGTTTTATTCCAAGAATAACTTTCGCATCTCCCCCTGTATATTCATAAATATTTTCAGAGATAGATGAGATGTCAGTTAATCCGATATCTCTTCCTCCAGTAATATTAAAAAGCATTCCTTTAACATTACTTATCGTATATGAATAAAGCGGATTAGTAACGACTCTTCTTACTATTTCTTTTGCTCCATCATCAAGATTTCCTTCTATTGTATTTAAATAAGTTATCTTTCTTGGACCTTTTTTGTTTTCAAGAACAGTTCTTACATCAGCAAAATCAATATTTATCAATCCAGTATCATATATTGTTTCAACCAATCCTTCTAAACTTTCTGCTAAGTTTTTGTTCATTACTGCTAGCGCTTCTTTTAAAGGAGTGTTTTTATCAACCAGTTCAAATATCTTCTCGTTTGGAAGAATTGTAATCGCATCTAAAAAGGGGCTTGTTTCTTTTACTGCTTTTTTTGCAATATTCATCTTCTTGTCTCCTTCAAAAGAAAAAGGAAGAGTGAAAACTCCGTAAACCAATGCTCCTTCTTCTTTTGCGCAAGAAGCAAAAACAGGAAGTGCTCCTGATCCAGTTCCTCCTCCAAGAGAAGCGACAAAGATAATAATATCTTGATCCTTAAAAATAGTTCTTGCTTCTTCAATGTCTTCTTCTGCTGCCTTCTTTCCTAATTCTGGATTCATTCCTGTTCCAAGCCCTCCTGTGATCTGACCGCCAAAAGATAGTCCTTTTATTTTTTTCTCTTTTACAACCTCATTAACAGCACGAGAATCAGTATTTAAAACAGCAAACAAGACTTTTTTCAACGAAGAAGATATACTAGAAACAATGAGTCCTCCTCCACCTCCAACGCCAACCACTCTTATCTTTATTTCTTTGATTGGCTCTTCTTCTACCTCCCTCTTCTTCTTTGTTTTAATTATTTTTTGTTGCTTGCTCATCTTCTTTTTTTTATGTTTTTATAATAAAATGTCCTCTATTTTTTCAGTATAACACACAATTACTAATTATCAATTTTCTTCTCCTTAAGATTAATCAACTCTCCTAGTATTTTTTTAACTTCTTTTAAGCTTTCTTCTTCAAGAACTGAAACTGCAACAACATCTTTATTTTTTCTTTTCAGTTCTTTTTTTATATTCTCAACTCTTCCTTCTGAAACCTCATCCTTTTTACTAATAATAATGTACTCTTTTTTTTCAACAAGAAGTGGACTGTGATTCTCCAGCTCTCTTCTTATGATAAGATAATCATTAGTTGGTGTCGCTGAAGAAGCAGAAATAAGATGAAACAAAACCTTTGTTCTTTCTATATGTCGTAAAAACTTAATTCCCAACCCTTTTCCTTCTGAAGCACCTTCAATTAATCCCGGAATATCAGCAAGCACTAGTTCGTAATAAGCACCAAGACTTGGTTCCAAGGTTGTAAAAGAGTAATTTGCTACTTTACTTTTTGCTCTTGTCAGTTCGTTGATTAAACTTGACTTGCCAACATTTGGAAGTCCTATCAAACCTACATCCGCAATCATTTTCAATTCAAGACGAACTCTGACTTGCTCTCCTTCTTTCCCGTATTCAAACTCTCTCGGAGTAGTATTTGTTGAAGATCTAAATTGAAAATTACCCCTTCCTCCCCTTCCTCCTCGTGCGATGAGAACTTCCTCTTCAATCTTTTTTACCTCTTTTGTTGTCTTCTTCTTTAAGTCGTGAATAACCGTTCCTACTGGAACATTTAAATAGATATCCTTCCCACTTACTCCGTGCTTAAAATATGTTCCTCCGTTTTTTCCATCTTCTGCTTTAATCTTTTTTTGAAATCGAAAAAACTTTAAAGCTCCAATATCAGAAACCCCAACAACATAAACACTTCCTCCTCTTCCTCCGTCTCCTCCAGTAGGTCCTTGCTCTCTTTTATTTTTATTAAAATAAACACTACCATCTCCTCCTTTCCCCGCTGTAATATTTATTTTTACATCATCTATAAGCATAATTTAATAATTAGAAAATGGTTGTATGGAAAATGGAAAATGGAGAAAGGTTGAGAAAATAGAAGATAGAAAATGGATAAAACCTAATTTCTAATTTCTATCTTCTATACTATTTTCTATTTTCTATACAACTATTCTCCTTATGTCCGACCTATGGATTTTTGTTTTTTCCATAGGTGTCACCTATGACATTTTGTATTATCTTCATATCTTAAATAGCATAACATCTCCGTCTTTTACGATGTAGTCCTTTCCTTTGTCTTGAGATTTTCCGCTTTGTCTTGCTCCACTCCACCCTTCACACTGAACAAAATCATTATAAGAAATAACTTCTGCGCGAATAAACTTTTCTTGAAAATCACTGTGTATTCTTCCTCCCGCAACAGGTGCAGAAGATCCTTCTTTGACTGTCCAACTTCTGCTTTCTTCTTTTCCAGAAGTGAAAAAAGATATCAGGTTCAGTGAGCGGTAACTTTCTTTTATCATCTTGCTAAGTCCACTTTCTTTTATTCCAAACGAAGCAAGATAACTTTTTGCTTCTTCTTGGGGCAAATCAGCAAGCTCAGCTTCTATTTTAGCATTCATCAACAGGTATCCATCTTCTTCGGAAATTTCATTTTTATCAACATTTTTGACATAAATAATCGGTTTAAATGTTAAAAAATTAAACTCTTTAATTGCCTCTTTCTCTTTTTCTTCCAGTTGTAGATCATACAAAAGATTTTCTTGTTCCAAAAATGTTTTTGCTTTTTCTAATGTTTCTACTTTAAGTTTAATTTCTTTATCACCTGTTCTTAGTTCTTTTTTTAATCTGTTGGTTGCTTTTTCTACTAACTGTAAATCAGAAGCAATTAGCTCAATGTTTACTGTTTCTTGATCTTTCTTGAAGTTAACTTCTCCATCAACATGAAAAATATCTTTATCTTCAAAATCACGAAGAACCTCTACAATAGCATCAACCTCTCTTATGTTTGATAGAAATTTGTTTCCTAGTCCTTTTCCTTGATGAGCGTCAGCAATAAGACCAGCAATATCAATAAATTCTATTGTAGTGTGAACTGTTTTTTCTGAACAAGAAATAGAAGACAACTTCTCTAATCTCTCATCAGGAACTTCAACCACTCCAACATTCGGATCAATTGTGCAGAATGGATAATTCTGTATATCTACTTGCTTCTTTGTTATTGCTTTAAAAAGAGTTGATTTTCCAACATTCGGAAGTCCAACTATTCCAACTTTAAATGACATATTAAGGATAAGTGTTAAAAGGTGTACTGAATAAATGCTGCTGGGCTAGGATTCGAACCTAGATTAATGGAGCCAGAACCCATCGTCCTACCATTAGACGACCCAGCAATGACAAAGTGAATTTTCAATTTTCTAATTTTTAAAAATATTCTTGTCATTCTGAACGAAGTGAAGAATCTCTTGGTTTCTGCAATAATAATGGGATTCTTCACTACGCTTTGCTCCGTTCAGAATGACAAAGAGGGCAGAAATTTCCATAGGTGTCACCTTTCCATAGGTGACACCTATGACATTTTGTTTGAGTTATTTGGAAATTGGAAATTTGGTGCTTCATTGAAAATTACTTAAGATATCTGTTTGCTGCAATTAAGCTTGATAACACTCCTAGCACTATTCCTGTTCCTAAGTGAATGATTATGATTAGTGGCATCATTTCAAAGACATATCGGTTAATGTCAATGTCAATTGATATATCATAAGGACTAACAAGTAGGTATCCCCCTGGGAAAAGAAGAATGAAAGAAAGAACTGTAGCGGCTAATCCCATTAAAACTCCTTGAACAATAAATGATCCTTGAATAAAAGCATTAGAAGAGCCAACTAATTTCATTACACGAATTTCTTCTCTCATCTCATAAATTGCTAACTTCACTGTGTTGTAAACAAGAAGAATTGAAATTATTCCCATTATTATCACTAAAACTAATCCCACTTTTCTTGCATTATCAGTAAAAGAAAATATTCCTTCAATAACTTCTTGACGATGATAAAAATCAACACTATTAACAATTGCAGAGTAGTTATTTTCTAAAAAATCTGATACTTGCTGATATATATAGGGATCATCTGCTTTAATACTCAGTGAAGAAGGAAAAGGATTTCCAACTTCTTCCAGTGATTCCATTACCGATGATCTATCTCCAAATCTTCTGATAAAAGCTGTTTTTGCTTCTTCTTTTGATGTGTATTTTATGCTTGTTATTTCAAAAGCTCCTTCTATCTCTTTTTGAACTTCAAGAATTTCTTCTTCAGATGCTGATAACTGAAAATCAATTGTTATATCCGCCTTTTCTTTAACGCTGTCTATAATATCTTCTGTTATTGCTCCTATTATAAAGATTGAAGTTGCCATTATAATAACAACTGTTAAAACAAAAACCGCTACAAAAGAAATTCCTTTTTCTCTATAAAAATTATCCCATCCCAAACGGATCATTCTTTTAAATGAATTTAAAAAAATATTTTTCATATTACAATATAAATTTACCTTGGTTAGAATCACTTGCCACCTTTCCATCCCTAATTGTTATAACTCTTCTTCCAACACTATTAACAATGTCTTTATTGTGAGTTGCTAATATGATTGTTGTTCCTGCTTTGTTTATCTCAAGCAACAAGCTTAAAACATCTCTTGCGTTGTAAGGGTCAAGATCTCCTGTTGGTTCATCAGCAAGAATAACCTCTGGATCATGAATTAAAGCACGAGCAATAGCAGTTCTTTGTTTCTCTCCTCCAGATATCTGATGAGGAAATTGAAAAGCCTGTTTTTCAAGCCCAACTGTACTTAACGCCTTTGGAACAACCCTTGCTATTTCTTCATCAGAAGAACCAGTAACTTCCATCGCATAAGCAATATTTCCATAAACTGTTTTTGAAGAAAGTAACTTGTAATCCTGAAAGATAGTTCCAATCCTTCTTTTTATTCGATGTGAATTATTAACTGACGCTTTGTGAATATTTATTCTATCAAAGAAAACTTCACCACTTGTTGGTTTCTCTTCTCCTAAAAGAAGATTTAAAAGAGTTGTTTTTCCCGCTCCTGATCTTCCAACTAAACATATAAAATCTCCTTTACTCAATCTGAAAGAAACATCCTCTAACACAACCCGTTCCTCTTTATTCAAATAAGGAGGATATATCTTAGTCACTTTGTTAAAAAATATCATATATTGATAATTACTAATTATTTAACAGATCAAGATTACCATCTAGAACTTCATCAACATTTGTCGTTTCATTTTTTGTTCTTAAATCTTTTACTAGTTTATAGGGATGTAAAACATAATTCCTAATCTGATTTCCCCATCCTGTTCCACTCATCTCTCCTTTTGCTTTTTCTTCTTCTCTTTTTTCGTTATCTTCTTTTATCTTTTCAAGTTTTGACTGTAAAATACTCATTGCTATTCTTCTGTTCTCACCTTGTTTTCTTTCATTTTGAGAACTAACTACTACTCCTGTTGGAATATGAGTTATTCTTATTGCACTTTCTCTTTTGTTTACATTCTGTCCTCCTGGTCCTGAAGATTTAAATGTATCAATTTTCAGATCTTCTTCTTTTATAACAACTGCTTTGTCTGATCTTTTTATAGCTGGAAAAACTTCAACTTGAGCAAAGGAAGTATGCCTTGCTCCTCCTGAAGAAAAAGGTGATTTTCTTACTAATCGGTGTGTTCCACTTTCATCCTTTAAAATTCCAAAAGCATATCCTCCCTTCACTTCAAAGACAATCTTCTTAATTCCACTTCTTCCTTCTGGTCCACCACTTTCCCCATCAGAAGTATATATTACTTTTATTTGAAAGTTTTTTCTTTCTGCATATCTTTGATACATTCTAAAAAGCATCGCTACAAAATCCTCAGCATCTCTTCCTCCTGCTCCCGACTGGATCTCCATTATAGCATCATTTTTATCAAACTTTCCTGATAGAAAAATTTTAAACTCTTCTTTTTTTATTTCTTCTTTTACTTCTTCTAAATTGTTAGCAAGATCCTCTTTCATTTTATCATCTTCTTTGAAATTTTCATACATCTCTCTTATCTCTTTCAACTTGCTTTTTAAGCAACTAACAGTGTTAACTTCTTCCTGAAGGGAACTCAACTCTTTCTGTTTTTCTACTGCGTCCTTCTGATTACTAATCCAAATTTCTTTACTTGAAACTTCTTCTTCAAGCTCTTTAATCCTTTTTTTCTTCTCTTCAACATCAAAGACACTCCTCCATATGGAGGACTTTCTCTTTTGTTTCTTGTATTTCTTTTTCTATATCCATAATTGTATTGTCAAATGTTAATTGTCAATTGTTAAATGTCAAATAGAGCCGATGGTCGGAGTCGAACCGACGGCCTACTCTTTACGAGAGAGTTGCTCTGCCACTGAGCTACATCGGCCTGCTCCTTATTAAAACAAATTCTTGAAAAATCCTTTCTCTTCTTCTAATTCTTCTTCGTTTTCTTTTACTTCTTCCACTAAAACATCTTCATCTTCTCTTACTATTATAAAAATTCTTTCTCCTTCTTTTTTTAAGAGAAGCTGTTCTCTTGCAATTCTTTCAATTTCTTGATCAATGTTCATTTCTTCTTCTTTTTCTTTAGCAATCTCCATTTCTTCTTCTAACACCTCCAATTCTTGTTTTGCATCAAGAAAATAACTTTTAATCTCTCTTCTTTCTTTATAAAGATTAATGTTAAAGAAGGTGAGCAAAGAAACAACAGCAAAAAGAAAAATAAAAAAAAGAATCCTTTTCCGACTTTTATTAACTGTCATTTTTTAATTATATCTTATATTTTAATCAAACTCAAAACAATAATTAAAATTTTCAATTTCCTAATTTTTAAAAATATTCTTGTCATTCTGAACGAAGTAAAGAATCTCTTGGTTTCTGCAATAATAATGGGATTCTTCACTATGCTTCACTCCGTTCAGAATGACAAAGAGGGCAGAAATTTCCATAGGTGACACCTATGACATTTTGTTTGAGTTATTTGGAAATTGGAAATTTGGTCATTCATTGAAAATTTTATAATATAATTTTTCCCTAATGTCAAAACACTATTTATTAAACACCTTGAAGTATGCTTCTTCGGGAATGTTTACCCTTCCTTCTTTTTCTAGTCTCTTTTTTCCTTTCTTTTGTTTTTCAAGTAGTTTCCTCTTTCTTGTGATGTCTCCTCCGTAGAGAGGGGCAGTTACATCTTTTCTTCTTGCTTTAATTGTCTCTCTTGCAATTATTTTTCCTCCTACTCTTGCTTGAAGTGCTACTGCAAACTGCTGTGACGGAATAACTTCTTTCAACTTAGCAACTGTTTTTTTCCCTTCCTGAAACGCTTCATCACGAGCAACAACAACTGAAAAAGCTTCATCAACTTTATGTGCTATTAAAATTTCCATCTTTACAAGATCTCCTGGATAAAATCCTTCTAACTTGTATCCAGCAGAGGCATATCCTTGAGTAGCACTCTTCAAATTATCATAAAAGTTAATTATCATTTTTCTTAAAGGAGCTCTATAGACAACAAGCACTCTGTTTGAAGATATATACCTTGTATCAAGATAAATTCCCCTTAAAGTTGCTAAAACTTCATTAACTTTACCAAGAGTATTTTCAGGAGTTATTATCTCAATTTTTGCCCACGGTTCTTTTGTCTCAGCAACTGCACTCTGATCTGGCCAATCAGAAGGTGATTGAATTTCTATCTCTTCTCCCCCTTTCATCTTTGCAATAAAAGCAACTGTTGGCGCTGATATAATAAGGTCAATGTCATATTCTCTTGATAGCCGTTGAGAAATTATTTCAGAATGGAGAGATCCAAGAAATCCGCAACGAAATCCTCTTCCAAAAACTTGTTTAAATTCTGGAGTAAAAG
This sequence comes from Patescibacteria group bacterium, assembly GCA_034661095.1. Lineage (GTDB taxonomy): Bacteria > Patescibacteriota > Minisyncoccia > Minisyncoccales > PWPS01 > PWHW01. The sequence continues at coordinate 7,992 of JAYEKQ010000044.1, forward strand.
TAAAAGCAGGATCAGTTAATTTTATCTCAAGAAGAGCGTTATAAAAGTTAAGATAATCTTCTGGATATCGCGGATAAAAACTACTAAAAACCATTGGATGAGGTTCTTTATATCCTGGAAGAGGAAGAATATCATCTCCTCTCTTATAAATTGTGTCTCCTGACTTAACAACTCCAACTTCTTTAATTCCGGTAGCAATATATCCTATATCACCAGCAGAAATTTTATTTTGTGGAGTGTGCTTTGGAGAAAAAAATCCAACTTCTTTTACTTCACCGTCACTATTAGAAGCAAAAAGAGAAATCTTTTCTTTATTGTTAATCTCACCCTCTACAACCCGAATATGGGCAATTATTCCTTTGTAAGCATTAAATTCTGAGTCAAAAACAAGAGCCCTAAATAGCTTCTTTTCTTCTTTTGAAGGTGCAGGAATTTTTTCAACAACAGCATCTAGCACTTGTTCAATATTAACTCCTTCTTTTCCAGATATTTTTATAATATCTTCTTTTTTAACATCAAGAGTTTGAACCATCTCTTCTTCAACTTCTTCTATCTTTGCTCCATCAAGATCAATCTTGTTTATAATTGGAATTATTTTAAAGTTATCTCCCTTCTTCTTTGCAAGATCAAAATTAGCAAGCGTTTGCGCCTGAACTCCTTTTGTAGCATCAACAAGAAGCACTGCTCCTTCAACTGCTTCTAATGAACGAGAGACTTCATAAGAAAAATCAACATGCCCTGGGGTGTCTATTAGATTTAAAATATAATCCTCTTTTTCTTTTCCATATCTGTAAATCATTCTAACTGGACGAAGTTTAATTGTTATTCCTCTTTCTCTTTCCAATTCCATATCATCCAAAAACTGATCTTGCATATCTTTTTTTAAAACTGTTTTTGTCACTTCCAAAAAACGATCAGCAAGCGTTGATTTTCCAGCATCAATATGTGAAATTATACAAAAATTTCTTGTTTTGTTTTTATTCATAATTTGTTTAGTGATCTAACCACCTCCTTAAGTTCTAAAGAATTTACTAACTTTAATGCCAAAAAATACATCACTCCTCCAACTAAAACTGAAATAGAAGTCGTAAGTAAAACTGCGAAAAAAGTGGTTAAGTGAAAAATATTTTCAATAAAAATTCTTGTTATATAAACAAAAACTCCCATTACTAACGAGGCAAAAACAGTTCTAATAATACAATTCTTTATTCTTGGATTATAAAAATCAACCATCTTTTTCTTGAAAAAGTGAACAAGAAGAATCAGGTGTAAAATAGATGAAACAAAAATTGATAATGGAAAAGCAACAACTTCAATCTCTTTTATTGATTCTAATCTTAAAACAAGTGACAAAAAGTCGTTAAACACTCCCCCACTTTGAATAATCCAGATAAAGAAGAAGGCAAGAATAATGTTAGTTCCCATCGCAAACAAAGAAATTGCCACTGGTGTTTTTGTGTCTTGAAAAGAGAAAAAAGCGCGAACAATAATGTGAATAATTGCTCCCGCAAAGAATGCAAAAGAAAAAATACCAAGACAAGCAGCAGTAAGTTGTGTTTCTCTCCATCCAAAATTTTCTACTCCTAAAACAAGACGAACAATGTGAGCACGAAGAAGAAAAACAATAACACTTGCTGGAATTATAAAAAATAAAACTTGGCAAATTACTTTTGAAAAACTTTCTGCAAACTGTTTTTTCCGTTTTTGAGCGACGGAACGAGAAAAAGCAGGAAAAGCAGCAATAGCAAAAGCAACACCAACAATTCTTATTGGAAAAGATTGAAAATTATTAGCAAGATTGAAAATAGAAATACTACCAGCAGTTAGCAAAGATGCCAACGCAGTAATAATAATAATGTTTATCTTTGCTGAAGCCTGTCCAATTATTCTTGGAATCATTAGAAAAAAAACTTTATGAAGCTCTTTCTGTTTCAAATCAATAAATGGTTTATATGAAAAACCAGCAAAATATGCTGGGGGAATCTGAACCGCTAAGTGCAAAACAGCTCCAAAAATAACTCCATACGCTACTCCAACAAGTCCAAAGTGAGGAGCAAGAAAAATAATTCCTGATATGATTCCGATATTGTAAAATATCGGAGCAAGTGAGTATGCTAAAAATCTTTCAAAGTATTGCAAAAAACCAGAAAATAAACTTGATGCCCCTAGAATAATCGGACTAGCAAGCATTAACCTTGTTAGAAAAATTGTTTCTTTTAGTTCTTCCCCCGAAAAACCAGGAACAATAAATTTTATAATAAAAGGAGTTATAAAAAAAAGAACAGCGCAAATTAAAAAAAGTACTACTAAAAGAACATTCATTATATTGCTCGCCAATCTTAATCCTTCTTCTTTTGATTTTTCAAAAACACTTGAAAAAACAGGAAGAAAAACAGCAACAATTCCTCCAGTTATAAGTATTCCGTATATAAAATCAGGAATTCTGAAAGCAGCAAAATAAACATCAAGTTCTCCAACTGGAAAGTGAGTTACTAAAAGACGATCCCTCAATAATCCAAGAACGGCACTTACTCCTGTTGAAAAAGCAATTAGTACCGCTGAAAAAGTTATCGTCTTTGATCGTAAATTTATAATTTTTTTTATCATATCCGTACCCTTAAGTCCAAGCAGGATCGTAAGCCGAATTCTGTTACCTTGAGAGATCTCTCTCTGCAAGACGGCAATCATTTATCTGGGATTAGTGTTACCACTAACCTCTAGCGGATTACCCTACTAATCTTGATTAGTATGTTTACCCTTGCACCCAGGTAGGAATTTAGCCGTTTCAGCTGGATCTTTAATATAACCCAGATCACCTCACTAAAACTCTTTCAAGTTTCGCAAGGTGCCTTGATTCTTACGAATCTAGGCGTTTCTGTTCGCATCCCTAATCTCACGATCGACGGGAATTACCCGCTACCCTTTTAAGGTGACCCCACCTTAATGAGTGTTCGGACTTTCCTCTCTCATGGGGTATAAACACCCCAAGAAAGCAATTGCCTCGCCTGCTCGGACTTAAAAGTGCGGAACAACCCAATTATACTGACACAAACAAGCACTTCTATCAAGGTTAAAACACTTCTACATCTCCGTCTGATTCACTAAAAAATAAACAACATAAACACTGAAAACAACAAATACGAACAGTAAAAAATACAAGTAATCAGAAAAAAAATCATGCCACTGAACTCCAACAAAAATTCCTAAACAAAGAACAGCCACTTCATAAATAAACAACTGCCACCAACTAATTTTAAAATTCATAAATCATCTCCCTATGTCCATCCCCAGGTTGGACATAGGGGTTTATTTTAAACCTTTGCTTCTTAAGCATTCTTGTCTTTCTTTTACCTTTTTATTGTAGTTATTTATCATCTGAGTTATCTCATTTACTATTCCATTGTATTCTACTATTGAGTTGTCGCATCTTTCTGCTTTTTGATTATACTCTTCTCCGGTCTTATCTTCCATATTATCAATTTCAATTTTCAACTGGTCTATCTCATCTTTTAATCCCTTAACAATGTTTCTTTTTTCTTCTATTGCAACTTCTAACTGATCATCTACGACTGGACAGATTGAGAAAGGAGCCCCAAAAACCTGAACTGCAATCCATGTTTCTCTTCCTTCATAATAATCTTTTTTAACTGCAACTCCGATCTCAGTATAAACTTCATTTAGTATATTTTCTCGGTGGCCATCACTGTTCATCCATGCTTCAAGTAGTTCTTCATCATCTTCATAAGGACCAATTGCTAAGTTGTCTCCAATAAAAAGATACTCATACCCTTCTTCTTTGGCAATGTCGTTAACTCCGTCTCCGTCAGGTGATATGTGAGCAAAATACCCTTCTCTGAACATATTTTCTAGCTTTAACATCGCTATTCTGTTAAGATCTTCGTTTTCTTGAAGAGTATTCATTAAAAAAAGCTCTCTCTGTTTGTTTGTTTCCGTTACCACTCCATTATGAGTTAAAAATCCCTCTTGATCAGTGCTTCCTTTTACAATCGGAGAAAGAAAAGATGGTTCTCCTATTTGATTTTCATTTTTTTCACTCGTACTTCCTAAAAAGAAAAATAATACTCCTGTCAAAACAACAAAAGTTGTCCATAAAAAAACAGATCTTGTTTGGATATTCATATTTTTTAATTTCTAAAGATTGTTTAGTTTATATCTTCCCACCTTAGGGTGAGAAGACATAAGCTAAATAATCTTTAGCGAAATCAATTTTATTCATATTCAAGGTGCGAGGAGTGGAGCGATATGACAATATCGTGAACAACGAGCAACGCAGAATATGGATAAAATTGATCCGCCCTACGGGAAGCTCAAAAATATGCTGTCTGCTTCGTTTCTTCTCCTCAATGTAGCTAGACGCTACCTTTCGTCGTCGTGCCTCGCATACAGTATATTTTTGAGCTTCTAAAAATTGTTTAGCTTATGTCTTCCCACCCTTATCCTTTTAAGAGAATAAAGGATAGCTCCTGAGTTTAATAATCTTCCTGTTCTATCGGCAATGCTCCTTATATAGCAACCACTAGAACAATGAACTTTAATTTTAATAATTAAATACTTTTTGTTATCTTCTTCTTTCTGAAAAACATTTCTCCACTTTTCAATTATCTCTTCTTGACGAAAATCACCCTTAACGCTTCTTATTTTTTCTTCTATCTTTTTTTCTAAAAATTTCTTTTCTACTTTTATCTTATCTAAAATTTCCAAAGAGTAAATAGCAGTTTTTTTGTCAGGAAGTTCAACTTCTTCTAATCTTTCTTGTCGAGCCCACCAAAAAAGAGGTTTTCCTTTATACCTGTAGCTTGAAAAAAATGGTGGCTTAAAAATAAAATCACCCTCAAAGCTTTTTAAAACTTTTTCAACTTCTTCTTCTTCTTCAAAAAAGTCTTTATCTTTTTTTTCAGCAATGCCAAGTATGTCAAAAGAGTCAGAAGAGAAGCCAAAAAGAACTTCCGCTTCATACTCTTTGTCAAGTTTTAAAAAGTGTTTAAACTTTTTTAAACTATCTCCAACTATAATTAAAATAACTCCCTCTGCCATCGGATCTAATCTTCCCGCATAAGCAATTTTTTTATCTTGAAACTCAGGGTGTTCTTTTTTTAGTTTTTTTATAACATCTAGTGGAGACAATCCTATTGGTTTGTATAATGGAAAAATTTCTTTAGTCATTAACTATTTTAATCGTTAATTACTGCCCTAATTCCAATCCTTCCTTCAATACTTCCTGGAGGCCAACAAGTCATAACAACTAACTCTTTTTTGTTTTCTTCATGGAAAATAGAAACAACATCTTCTCCCACTTCATATATCTCTTTTCCAATCTCTTCATCAATAACAGTGTAGTTATGTATTTTATTGTTATAACAAATCTCTATAACATCTCCCTCTTTCAGTTTATCTATCTCAGTAAAAATACGATCATATCTAATATCAGGCCATCCTGAAGGAGCAGAATGTCCTAAAAGAATAGACAACCCTTCTTCTCCCGGATAAGCAGAGTAAGAAAAATGAACTACTCCTCTGTTTAGTGCTTCTTTGTAACCACTACCATAAGGACTATAACTCTCAACAACCGGCGCTTGAATAGAGATAGCGTTTATTGTTACCTGATTTTCATCACAGTGATTATTTTCATTCTCGTCTTCGCCCTCCTCTTTTTCTGTTTCTTCTGCTTCAAATTCATCTTTAATACTACTAATTTTATAGTGAACAATATCTGGAACAGATCTAATAAAAACAGGAATTTTTAGCATTTGATTAAAGTTAACAACAACCATAAAAAAAATAAAGATAACCATTAGTATCCTTGCAAGAATTTTATCTTTTTTCGTAAAAAAGTTTTCTTCTTTTTTCGTACTCACATTATAATTATAGCATTATTTATAAGATTTCGTAATACATCAGTTCCCCGAGGGTCTTCCCCGAGGGTCTTCCCCGAGGTCTCACCTCGGGAAACTGCGATAAAGTTAAAATAACTTGTTATCTTCTTGCTTCTTCTCATCGTCTAGTACTTGATTAACCATACGATCAGCGTCTTTGTTTTTACTTCTAACAACATGCTTAATTTTAAAACTTTTAAAATTAAGGCGAGCGTTCCAAAGTTTAAGAAATAGTGGTTGTAGTTTCTCATTCTCAACCTTATATTTTCCTTGCATCTGCTTTGCCAAAAGCTCTGAATCAACGCAAAGCGTTAATTCTGCTTCTTTGGCGAGTCGCTTTCCAAAGGATGCTTTAAATTTTTCCAATCCAAAAATAGCGGCCATATATTCTGCTTCGTTGTTTGTTAGATTGTCGCCTAGATACTTTCCATACTCTTTCATCTTCTCTCCTTTTTCATTGCAAATAACTGCTCCTGCTCCTGCTGGACCAGGATTTCCTCTTGCGCCCCCGTCAGTAAATATAATTATTTTTTTCATATATATAGGGAGTTATTAATCAAACACTTTTTAAATTCTTCTAAATTATCTTCTTTTAATCTAAACCCAGCAGCTGGAGCGTGTCCTCCAAAGTTTTCTAAAAGATGTTTGCACTTCTTCATCATATCAACAGCATCATCTCCAAAAGGAACTCTAACTGAACCACGAGCATATCCATTTTCAACAATATATATAAAAACTGGCTTCTTGTGTTTTCTTATTACTCTTGTTGCTACTGTTCCCGTTAGAAAAGGAGGAAAGTTTCCTTTCATAAAAATAATCGGTTCATCTGGTAAAATTTCTTTTTCTATTTCTTCTTCTGCCTTTTTTATAAGAATCTGCCTTTCTTTATAGTAATCTTTTAATTCTTCTGCTATTTCTTTTGCTTTCTCTTCTTTTTTTTCTATTAAAAAATGATACCCAGTAGTTGTTTTTTCAAGATGCCTTGTGTTGTTTAATAAAAAAACCGCTTTCTCAATAAGTTTCTCTTCAGAAAGATTTTTCTTTAAGATTTTTAACCCTAAATTAACTGGATTTTTTAATGATTCAAGTCCCTTTTTAATAATTTTAAGATTATCTCCTTCTTTTGGCATCATATCTGCAAATGTAGCAAGAGTGGTTAACTCCAAAAATTCTCTTTCTTTTTCAGAAAACTTTTCTTTTAATATCTCCTTAGATAACTTATAAACAATTCCTGCGTTCGCCATCTTCTTGAAAGGATAATTGTCATCTTCCTGCATCGGATCAAGTATCAACGATGCTTCTGGAAGTCTATCGTGGGTTTGGTGATGATCAATAACAATAACTTGAAACCCACTACTGTTTGCTTTTTTCACTCCCCTAAAATTTGAGATTCCACAATCCATCGTGATAAGAAGCGCTGGTGCTTCTTCCTTGATTGAATTCACTGCAACTTCAGTTAATCCTCTTCCTTCTTTCTCTATGTTATTGTTATAAACAACGCTCTTTCCTCCCAACAAAGCGATACTTTTCTCTAACATTATCGCTGAAGTAATCCCATCTAGATCAGAATCAGAAAAAAGAACAATTTTTTCATTATTCTCCACCGCCTCCCTTATTCTACAAGAAACTTCCTTTAAGTTTTTCATTATAAATAATAATAAATTTTTAATTTTTAAATGTTAAACTACAAACTGGATTCCCAGTCAAGCTGGGAATGACAGTCAATGGTCAAGCAAGTGCTTTTATTCCTGGCATTTGTTTTTCAGTTAGATAAGCCAGCATCGCTCCTCCTCCAGAAGAAACTAGATCCATCTTATCAACAACTTTTAATTTTTGCAAAGCATAATTTGTTTCACCACCACCACAAACCTTAAATGCTGATGAATTACTAGCAATATATTTTCCAATCTCTTCTGTTCCTTTGTGAAAAGGTTTTTTTTCAAAAAATCCAAGAGGTCCTGCCCAAATAATAGTTTTTGCTTTTTTAATAATATCACCATAAACCTTAACTGTTTCTGGTCCTATGTCAAAAATATCTTCATAATTTTGAACATCACTTACCGCAATTTTCTTTATTTTTCTCTTGTCATAAACAACTCCATCGGTTGGTAAATAAAGATTTTTAGAAGTGAAAAGTTTTGAACCCATAAAAGAGTTGGCAACCTTTCCTCCAAGAAGAACTGTGTACTTTTTTTTCAAAAAATAATCTATCGCTCCTGCTTTTGATTCAATTTTTGCTCCCCCAATCAAAACAACCACTGGTTTCTTGGGTCTTTTTATAATCTTATTCAAGGCATCAACTTCCTTCTCCATAAGAAGCCCCATTACTGACGGCAAAAAGAAAGGAATTTGAAAAATAGAAGCATGTTTTCTGTGAGAAACAGTAAAGGCATCATTTACAAAAAAATCACCTAAAATTGCTAGTTTCTTTCCGAAAGCTTTGCTATTTTCTTCCTCTTCCTTGTAATTACGAAGATTATTTAAAAGAATAACACTTCCTTCTTTCATATCTTCAATTTTCTTTTCAACTTCTTCTCCAAGACAATCATCAGCAAAATAAACTTCTTTCTTTAAAAAAGAAGATAGTGCTTTTCTTATAGCAGAAGCACCTTCTTCTTTAAAGTGACTTATCAAGATAACTTTTCCTTTTCTTTTAAGGAGATACTCAATGGTAGGAACTGCTTGTCTTATTCTAAAGTCATCAGTTATTTTTCCTTTCTCATCTAACGGAACATTAAGCCCACAACGAACTAAAATTCTTTTTCCTTTTATTTTTTTTGAAATTTGTCTTAACTTCATTTGTAAAGCTTCATAATAAAGTTATAAAAAAGTGACAAAGGTGCAACCTTTGTCACTTTTTCTTTTTTTGAAAAGCGCTTTTTATTGCATCTCTGAGTTTGTTTATAGAACTTTTTTTAGTTTCTTGCTCTTTCGCTAGATTAATTGCTTCACGAAAAAAGTTTTTTTCTTCTTTTGTTTCTTCCTTTTCTTTAGTTTTTTTGGTTTGTTTAATAGTTGTTTCTTTCTTTCTACAAGTTTTACAGTAAGTAGGTCTACTCCCATCAGGAAGAAAAGGAACTTTTGTTTTTTTACCGCACTTTGAACAGATAGCATCATAAAGAACTTGCTCTTGTTGTGCTGGCTGTTCACCTTCCTTTACCTTAAAGTCTTGCAACCAACGAGAAAGCTTCTCTTCCACTTTTCTCTTGTCTTTTCCGTATCGTTCTCTGGAAGCATTTATTGCTTTTTCTGCCATATTCTCTTCTTCTACTTTAAATGGAGGAAGCGTTTTTGCTGAAAAGGGGTTTCCAGATATTCCATCAATCATCAGTTTTGTATATATATTGTATTTTGGAAGATTAATTATATCTTCAATAGTAATATTCGTTGCAAACTCCTTCTCTAAAAGCTCTGAGTCTTTTGATCCCAATCGAAAAGCAACGATTGTTCCAACATTTCCTAAAATCGCATCTCTCATCTGACTACCTTGCCGATCTTGATCTTCAAGTTGACCCACATACTGATGACTTAAAATTAAAGACAAACGATATTTTCTGGCTTCTGATAATATATTTATAAAAGAACGAGTTGCAAAGTTTTGAAACTCATCAATATACAAAAAAAAGTCTTTTCTTTCTTCTTCAGGAATCTTTACTCTCGCCATCGCTGCAATTTGTAACTTAGTAATAAGAAGAGCTCCAAGAAGCATTGAGTTGTCTTCTCCAAGTTTTCCCTTTGAAAGATCAACAATCAGTATTTTTCGATTGTTTATAATCTCTTCCATATCAATAGTTGACTTCACTTGCCCAATAATATTTCTGATTAACGCGCTTGAAGCAAACTGTCCTACTTTGTTTTGAATTGCTGCTACTGCTTCTGTGGCATACTGCTGACTCCAAGAAGAAAACTCCTTTGTCCAAAATGCTTTCACTATTGGATCGGTTATTTTTTCAACCACTTTTTCTCTAAAAGTAGCATCAGACATCATTCTGCTTATTCCTAAAAGAGTTGAATTTGGATAATCAAGCAAAGCAAGAATCGTATTATTTAAAATATACTCCATTCTTGGTGACCAGACATCGGGCCATATCTTTTTGAAAATCCCCATCAATCCTGAAGCAACAAGGTGACGATGTTCTTTGTCCACTTCTTCCATCACATTAAATCCGATTACTTTATCAAGATCTGATGGATTAAAGTAAACTACATCACTGATTCTTTCTTGAGGAATGTGTTTCAATAAAACTTCCGCTGCCTCACCATGAGGGTCAATAAATCCAATTCCTTCACCGTTTTTAATGTCTTGTATTGCCATATTTTCAAGCATTACTGACTTTCCCATTCCTGTTTTTCCAACGGAATAAAAGTGACGACGACGGTCATCTCTTTTTATTCCAAATTTCTTTTCTTGATTGCGAAAAGTAGTAACTCCAAAATATGTAATATCGTTGTTGTTCATAATTATACTGGCAAATTAGCAGGTGGCTCTTTCTTTTTTGCTTCAACTCTTGAAATTGAAGAGTAAGGAGAAGAGTATTTTGAAGGAAAGTGATACAGGCTTGCAAGCTCTTCAGAGTTTAAAATAAAAGTTTGACCTTTTTTTGATTTAGGAAAAAATGCCGGAACTCTTCGCAAGTAGTTTCTAAAAATTTTTCTCTTTCTAACATATAATCGTCTTTCAATAAACCAAAACCAATTATACCAACCCTGACTAATTTTAGTAATTGTTTCTTTCCATGGAGTAAGTTTATTGTGTCCATTAAACTGATTGATATAACCTATTGGTAATTTAACCCTGTTCCCTGAAAACTTTTCTTTTTTTGCAACATAAACAAAACGAATAAAACACTCATAAAGATGTTTTGATTTTTTTGCCTCAATCGCTTTTATCTTTTCTTTTTCTCCAGAAATCAGTTTCATTTCTGGAAGAGAGTCATCTTCTTTCACTTCTGGCTTAGGAGGAAATCCAATGAAAGTATTTAAAATATCTGCAAAAAATCCTAGTCCTTTTGGTTTTTCTCTTCTTCCTGCAATTTTGTTTATTTCTTTATCGGCTTTCTTGAAAAATCCTATTTCTGAATCAGCAACCGGAGTTGCACTTATTATAATCCAAATCTGCTCTCCTTTTTCAATTCTGTTAAGACCTTCTACAAGATTTGCCATCGGATCAATCCTTTTTTCTTCTTTTATCTCTTTCTCTGTTTCAAACTCACGATATGTTTTTATCGGATAAATATCCGTTCCAGAAATAGTAAAATCAGTCCCCCAAAGATCCCATCTTTCATTTGGAATATCAGTAGGAAGTTTTTGAGTATAATCCTCAACTTCAAAAATTTCTGCCTCTGGGTATTCAGCATAAATACTTGACTCAAAAAGATCCCTGTCATTCACTGGGCAACGAACCAAAAAACGAGGATTACCATCAATAGATATTACTTCAAGTGAAAATCCTGCTTCAGTTTTTCCCTTCCACCACTTGTCATACCAACTAGGGATACCATAGAGAGGCCAGAACCCAACAATAACATTTTCCATAGCACGAATCGGTTTCTCCATATTTTGTGGAATAAAAACTTCCAACAAAATTGACTTATCATCACGAGAAATATTTCTCCAGAAGAGCCAGTGTCTTTTAACTTCTGGGATTAAAATAAAGGGAATTATGAGCCACCACCAAGTTGTAAAAATATCAAATACAATTTTAAAAAGAGGAATTAACCCTGTAAATACCTCTGAAAAATCAGTCCATATTTTATTAAGCAATGGTATATTTTCCATCAGGAGTTCTTATAAAATACTTTTTATTACTTAAATTTTGAATTATTGTATTTTTCTTTACTATTCTCTGCTTAGCAACATAAGTTATAATCTCATCTTTATAGAGAGCTCCTTCTTTTTTTAGTATCTTTCTAATAACTTCTTTAACTTCTCCTGGAACATAGCCCCACTCAGCAAGAGCATAGACCCCTCTTCCAACAAGAACAAAAGAAGGATCTTTTATCAGTTCATTATGTGTTGTTTGTGGATTTGATTTTCCTTCAAGAGAAGCAGCGATATCTTTAAAGTGAAGAGGTTTTTTCGCTTCTTTCAAGGAAAGGTAAACTTTGTCTCTTATTCCTTTTGGATTAACATCAGGCCACTTGTAGAGACCTAATTTTCCGTTTTTACTTTTTCCAATCTCTTTTGATGTTTCAATAATAAATAAAAGCTGATTTATATCTATTTCTTCTTTTAATTTTTTTTTTATTTCTTCTGCTGAAAAAAGTTTTTTTTCTTTTTCAAAAATACTGTAAATTTCTTCTATTATTTTTTCTGCTTTATCTAGTTTTTCTTTATCAGTAACCCACACCACATATCTTTTTGGTGACTCGTAAACTCTTGAAAACTTTTCATCTATATTTAAAAGAAAAATAATATAATTTTTTTCATCATTGTTTTTAGTCAACTCTTCAAGAAAACTATCTTCTTTTCTGACTCCTCCAAACTCTTCCATCTTGTTTCTTAAAAACAAAAGAACATCACTATACTTATCAACGCTTTTTTTGATCTTCCTTATTCCATCTCTTTCAATTTGGCGAACTCTTTCTCTGGTAATTCCATGACTCTTTCCAACTGCCTCTAGTGTTTCTCTTTTTTTTTCAAATAGACCAAACCTCTTAGAGATAATGTCTCTGGTTCTTTCTGGTAAAACAACCAGTAATTCTTTACAAATGTTTTTATAATTAAACATATAGCTAATTCTTCTTACTATTATTATGCCTTTTTATATCATTCCAGTCAAGAACAAGTGGTCCTGCAATAAATATTGAAGAGTATGTTCCTACTGCAACACCTATTATTAAAGCTAAGGTAAAATAATATATATTACCACCTACTAAAAACAGCACAGAAAAAAGAACAAAAAGGGTAGTCAAAGATGTGCTTAAAGACCTTCCTACTACTTCATTTAAACTTTTATTAATAACTACTTCAAGCTCCCCTCTATCACTTTTTTCTTCTCTGTATTTTTCTTTTTTTCTTAAATTTTCTCTAATCCTATCAAAAATAACAACTGTGTCATTTAAAGAGTATCCAAGAGTTGTTAAAAAAGCAACAACGATTGGTACCGTAACTGGAACACTGTAAAAATATCCAAGCAGTGCAAATACTCCTGTCAAAATAAGAATATCGTGAAAAAAGGCAATTCCAGTTGCGATTACTCCATATTTCAAAGAATTAACTGAACCATTTTTTTGTTGAAAGATAATACTAATATAGAAAATAACAAGCAGTGACGCTAATAAAATAGCAAATACTGAGTTCTTTTTAAGCTCACTTCCAATTGTAGGTCCAATTGCTTTAAACTGTTTCACTTCAGCATTTTCTAACGCTCCTGTAATTGCTTCGTAAACCTCTTCTTCTGATTCTCTTGCTTTTATTAAAAAACCATCTTCTTCTAATGGCTGAACATTTATTTCATGAAGATTAAGCAGTTCTAATTTTTCTGCAACTTCTTCTACTGAAGGCCTGTTCTCTTGATACTCAACCTCAATAATACTTCCTCCTGAAAAGTCAATTCCAGGAACAAGTCCTAAAAAGATAACTGCAAGTAAACTCAAAAGACAAAAAGTTCCTGAAACCCAGTAATAAATATTTTTATATCTAATAAAATTTATACCCATATTTTTCTTAATTTCAAATCCTCAAGTTTTTCACAAAAGAAAGCTCTTAACAACATCCTGTTAATAATCATCACCGAAAAAATACTAACTAAAATTCCTAATATTAACACTACTGCAAATCCACGGACAAAACTTGTTGTAATAAAGAAGATAACAAAAGCGACAATCAGCGTTGTTATGTTTCCATCTCTTATTGATGACCACGCTTTCAGATAACTTTCTTCTATGCTTTTTCTTATATTACTACCCTTCTTCATCTCCTCTCTCATTCTTGATAAAACTAAAACATTGGCATCTATCGCCATTCCGATTGAAAGAATAAATCCAGCAATTCCCGAAAGAGTAAGTGTTACTCCAATTATTTTGAAAAGTGAAATCACTAAAAGCGTATAAACAAAAAGTGATATTACTGAAATAAGTCCTGACAAACGATAAACTAAAATAATAAAAATTGAAACTAATGTCGCCCCTACTAACCCTGCTTTTACAGCAAGAGCAAGGACCGTCACTCCAAGTTCAGGGCCAATGCTCTGTTGTGAAACAAGAGAAATAGGAACTGGTAGCGCTCCAATTCTTAAATCACGAGCAGTAGCATATGCTTCTTCTGCTGAAAAGTCACCACTAATCTGTGCTTTTCCTCCTGTTATTTTTTCTTGGACAACCGCTTCTTGAAGAATGCTTCCATCTAAAAATGTTGCTAGTGGCTTTCCTATATTACGGTCTGTTATCTCTTCAAAAAGCACCGCTCCTTTTTCATTAAACTCAAGAGTAATTAGCGGTTTTTGTGTTACTTGATTTATAACAACACTTGCGTCTTCAAGATGACGACCAGTAAGTCCAGTTAATTCATAGTGAGGAGTTGTTATCACTTCCCACCCTTCAATCTCTCCACTTTCTTCAACATCAAGTAAGTCTTGAAAAGTAACTTCGTTTCTTTCTTTATCAAGATACTCTTCAATCTCTTTCCATTTCTTTTCTTTTATTTCTTCTTTCTCTTCTGATATTTCTCGGAAGTCAAGAAAAGGAGTTTCTCCAATTATTTTTATCGCTTCTTCTAAATTATGCTGTCCAGGAATTTCAACTTCCAACCGATCTTCTCTTATTCGAACCGATGATTCCGTAATTCCATAAAGATTAATTCTTTTTTCAATCAAGTCACGCAAACCTTCCATTCTTTCTTCTTTTTCTCCTCCAGGGACATCTTCAAGATCTGCTTGATAGAGAAGATAAGCTCCTCCTTCAAGATCAAGTCCTAAATTAAAAGAAGACTCTTCCACTTTTGGAAAAGATTCTGGTGTTTTTTCATTAAACTGTTTAGGGAATATTATTACTCCACATAAAAATATCACTAAAAAAATAAACAGTATTGCTGTAATTTTTTCTTTCATAACTCTAATAATATAACATTTTTAATCATCAATGTCAAATAACCATCGTTTCTAAAGAAAGCACGCAAAACAACACAAAACTTTTCCCGAGGTGAGACCTCGGGAACTCTCCTCTGCCATTCTGAAGGAGCGAAGCAACTGAAGAATCCCATTATCTTTGCAAAAACCTTGAGATTCTTCGCTCCACTTCGTTCCGCTCAGAATGACAGTGGGGTATTCTACTTCCCGTGACACTTTTTGAACTTCACTGGTGTTCCATCTGGGTGAGTTGCTCCACAAGGACAAGGATCGTTTCTTTTCACTCCACTAAAGTTTTTTAATTTTTCTTTTGCCGGATCTATGTTTTTTCTTATTATTATTCTAGAACTATTTCTTGTCTTTTCTGCTTTTTTAATCTTTGTAATTCTATCAGCAATCATTGATTCAATATTCTTCATCATATTACTAAACGCAATGTGTCCCTCTTTTTTATACTCAACCAAAGGTTCTTTCTGCCCATAAGCTCTCAATCTTACTGCTTCTCTCAACTCATCCATCATTGTTAAATGATCTTTCCATAAAAAGTCCATTGTTCGTAAACAAACAAACCTTTCAACTTTCCTCATCTCTTCTCTCCCAATCTCTTTTTCTTTTTCTAAATACTCTTTTTCATCTTTTTCTTGTCTTTTTAAAACTTCAAGAATATAGGAACGAAGGCTTTTTTCTGAGTTTTCATCTTCTACTTCTGCTCTTTCAAGAACTTCATTTCTTAGTTCATAAAACTTTTTACGATGTTTAAACAAAACATCATCATACTGCATTATCTGTTTTCTGGCATCAAAGTGATGACCTTCAACTTTTTTCTGTGCTGATTGAATAATCTTTGTTATATAACCAATTCTTATCGGTTCATCGTCAGGAAGATTAAATCTTTCCATCATCGCTTGAACTTTTTCTCCACCAAAAATCCTCAACAAGCTATCTTCAAGAGAAACAAAAAACTGACTTTCTCCTGGATCTCCTTGTCTTCCACATCTTCCTCGAAGCTGATCATCAATTCTTCTTGCTTCATGTCTTTCTGTTCCTAAAACAAAAAGTCCGCCAGCTTCTTTAACTTTTTTTGATTCTTCTTCATCTGGAGGATTACCACCAAGAACAATATCAACTCCTCTTCCTGCCATATTTGTAGCCACTGTCACCGCCCCCCACCTTCCTGCTTGAGCAATAATCTCCGCTTCTTTCTCGTGGTTTTTAGCATTCAAAACATTATGCTTAACTCCTTGTCTTTTTAACATAACCGAAAGTATCTCATTCTTTTCAATAGACGCTGTTCCAATTAAAACTGGTTGTCCTTTTTCATTTCTTCTTTTAACTTCTTCAACCACTGCATCTAATTTTACTTGTTCTGTTTTGTAAACAACATCAGGGAAAGATGTTCTAATTAAATTTTTGTGAGTTGGAATTACTGCTACTTCAGTCCCGTAAACTTTAAACAGCTCTTCTTCAGAAGAAATTGCTGTTCCAGTCATTCCTGATATTTTTTCATACATTTTAAACAAATTCTGAAAAGTAACACTTGCCATTGTTTGTGATTCTGGTCTTATCTGAACTCCTTCTTTTGCTTCAATTGCTTGATGGAGACCTCCTGACCATCTTCTTCCCGGCATAAGTCGCCCTGTAAACTCATCAACGATAATCACTTCTCCATCTTTAACCACATAGTTAATATCTTTTTCGTATAACGGTTTTTTTGTTCCGGGATGCTTTGCTTGAGCACGAAGAGTTTGCTCTAGATAGTAAACAGAATCCATTCCTTTCTCATCATATATATTCTCAACACCAAGGATCTTCTCAACCTTCTCTACTCCTTCTTCAGTTAAAGTTACTGCTTTTTCTTTCTCGTGAACCTCATAATCACTTCCTGCTTCTAGTTTTGGAACAATTTGCGAAGAAAACTCTTTATACATCTTCTTCTTGTTTTCAAACTCTTCTTGTTCTTCTGGAACAGATATTATAAGAGGAGTTCTTGCTTCATCAATTAAAATAGAATCAACCTCATCTATCACTGCATAATTAAATCCGCGTTGAGTTTTCTTTTCAATGCTTATTGCCATATTATCTCGCAGATAATCAAACCCAAACTGATTATTTGTTCCATAAGTTATATCTACCTGATAAGCTTCTTTTCTAGTACAAGGACGAAGAAAATCTTCTTCAACATAAAACGATCCAAGAGTATCACGAACACTGTCTTTCTCTTCATCTCCTGACTTGTAATAAGGATCATACAAAAAAGATTGTCTATCGTTTATACAACCAATTGAAAGTCCTAAAAAGTGATAAATTTGTCCCATCCAAACTGTATCTCTTCTTGCCAAGTAATCATTGACAGTAATAATATGAACTCCTTTTTTTGTAAGTGCGTTTAAATAAACTGCAAGTGTAGCAGAAAGAGTTTTTCCTTCTCCTGTTTTCATTTCAGCTATCTTTCCTTGATGAAGAGCAATCCCTCCCATAATCTGAGAGTCGTAATGTCGCTGTCCCAAGGTTCGCTTTGCTGTTTCTCTAACCAAAGCAAATCCTTCAGACATAACATTGTCTAAGGGTTCTCCTTTCTCTACTTTATCCTGAAGATTTTTTGCTCTTTTTTTTAAATCCTCATCAGAAATATCCTTCAGCTCTTTCTCAATATCATTAACTTCAATAACAAACGGTTCAATTGATTTCACATATTTTTCTTTGGGATCGCCAAATATTTTCTTTAAAAAAGACATAATAATTTAAAATTACAAATTCAAATACTTAGAATTACAAACTGGATTGCTTTATTTTGTTAAACACACTGATTTCTGGACTCCCAGTTAATACTCGGTCGTAGCCAAACACATGGCTGGGAATAAAAACTTATTTCTCCATAGGTCCGACCTATGGATTTTTGTTTTGGATTTTGAATTTTGGTGCTTGTGATTTATTTGGAATCTGGTGCTTTTCCTTTGTTTGGTCATTTATTGAAAATTGAAAATTGCCAAATTGAAAATTTCTATTTTTATCCTCTCAATTTTTTTGCCTTCTGACTCCCTTTAATACTCTGTGTTTTTGCTTTTTCTTTATGGTCCTTTATCTGTCTTTCTATCTCGTCTTTGATTTTATCAATTGATGCTTTTATTGTTTCTGAAATACTTTCCACTGTAATTATTCTTCCAGGGATACTAAGATTAACTTTTGTTTTGAATCTTTTCCCTTTTTCTTTTTCTGGAACCTGTTCCATATCAACTTCTAGAATAAACTTATTATTATTATCAGCAAAACTACAAGCTTTTTTAAGTTTCTTTTCAGTATAGTCTTTTATATGAGTAGTAACTTCTATGTTTTTCCCCTTTATAATTATATTCATAATATTAATATATTATTGTAATATTTTCAGTATAGCATAAAAAACATTTGATATGTGATATGTGACATGTGACCATTGACAATTGACTAAAACCACTGTCGTTGCAAAGACTTTAAATGTCCAAGGTGTCACCTAGGGAAACTGCAAGGATGATGGGATTCTTCGGCTATCGTCTCAGAATGACAATAAGATATCATTCCCGCAAAGCTTGTCCTTGACTCTGATCGGGAAGCAAAAATCTAGCTTTAATGTCATAGGTGTCACCTATGGCATTTTTTTGGATTTTGGTTATTAACGCTTATTTGGAACTCCCTAGGTCGGACCTTTTCCCTAGGTCGGACCTAGAGATTTTTGTTTTTGTCATTTGGATTTTGAATAATTTCCACTTCTTCCTCTAGTTCTACTTCATACTCTTCTCTTACTCTCTGTTTTACTTTCTGAATCAAACCCACTACATCTTCTCCTGATGCTTCTCCTTGGTTAATAATAAAGTTTGCGTGTTTTGAAGAAACTTCTGCTCCACCAACTTTTTCTCCCTTCAATCCGCAACTCTCAATTAAAAATCCAGCAGGGACAGATTCTTTAAACTTTTCTGCTATTTCTGGAAAATTCAATGATAAAAATTTTGTTATTTCTATATTTTTAAAAACACTTCCTGCTGATGGTTTTAATGGATGTTTCTCTCTTCTGTATTCTAAATACTCGTTAAATTTATTATTTTCTTTTTCTTGAAAAGGAAAAATCATCTCCACTTCAACAACTATTAACTCTTTATTTTTTTTAAAAAAGCTTTCTCTATAATTAAAGTGACAATTTTTATTATCAAAAACTTGTTCTTCAAGATTATTAATATTTACTGTTTTAACTTTTTTAACATAATCACTAACTGAACTCCCAAATGCTCCTGCATTTCCTCTTACCGCCCCACCAATACTTCCAGGAACTCCGCCAGCCCACTCTAATCCTTCTCCTTTGTGCTTTTTTAATTCGTAAGACAACTTTGGAAGATAAGCTCCCGCTTCAGTAATAAGGTTAACACTATTTCCGTCTCTCTCTATTTCAAAGTTATCCATTCCTAAAAAAATAACCACCCCCTTATATCTTGAAGGAAGAATAAGATTACTTCCTCTTCCAATAATTAAAAAGGGTAGTTTTTTTTCTTTAGAAAAATCTAATCCTGTTAAAATATCTTCTTTCTTTTCTGCTTTCAAAAAGTAATCAGCAACACAATTAACTTTCATTGTGTTGTAATTCTTTAAAAGTTTGTTTTCTTCTATCTTCTTCATTGTCTTTATTATAGAGCATCAAACTCTTTTTGACAAAACAAAAGGCCGGAAGCGTTAACTCCAATTTTATGAGTACATGCCTTCCGACCTAGACCTTATTTTATACTTCAAAAAATAACTGTCAACCCCTAGGAGTGCAATTTATTTTTTTGAGCTTTGTGAGGTATTCTCTAAAGGATCCTTCAGAAAGCAAAAAACCTCGCTCGAGTGAGGTTTTTTGCCAATTGGAGTAACCTTCTCCCACGCACTCATTAACTCCATAATAACAAGAAAAACAAAAAAAGTCAACCTGTGGAAAAACCACAAAAAAGGCGGTGGGAGCCCTGGGCTCCCACAGCCTAGGGATGTTTAGAAGAGGGAGAGGTTTTCTTTTTTTTTAATTCTTTTGATGAGAGATTTTAGTTCCATTTTTTCAAAGAAAGCTAATCCTTTATCGTTGTATCCTTTCCACTGAAAGTTATTAATATCTAAATTCAAAGGAACATCTCTTTTAATAGTAACGAGTTCTTTACTTAAAAATGCTTCTTTTTTGTTTTGTTTTAATTTCTCTAAAACACCTTTTTTTATTTTTCCCGCCTTTGCTGTTTCTTTTTCAATCTCGTTATAAATATTTTCAATAGAATTAAATGTTTTTATCAGTTCTATTGCTGTCTTCTCTCCAATTCCGATAACTCCTGGAATATTGTCAGAAACATCTCCCCTTAACGCCTTATAATCAATTAACTGCTGTGGTTTTAATCCGTTGTATATTTCCTGAACTTTTAAAGAATCATACACTCCCGCATCTTTTATTCCTCTCTTGAAGAGATAAGCTGTTGTTTTTTTATCTACCAGTTGCAAAACATCCATATCTCCACTAACCACAACCGAACAAAAATCTTTTTTGTTGAAAAAAGAAACTGCTGTTCCTATTACATCATCTGCTTCAAATCCTTCTTTCTCAAGAACTGGAAGATTAAACTCTTTAATCCCTTCCTTTATTATCGGAATTTGAGCAACAAGCTCCTCTGGGGTTTTAGAACGAGTTGCTTTATACTCCCTAAACATCTTATGCCTAAAAGTTGGTGCTGGAAGATCAAAGGCAGTCACAATATAGTCAGGATTAAAATCATTAATCGCTTTAATAAGTAGAGAAAAAAATCCGTGAACTGCGTTCACCAACTCTCCATTTTTTGTTTTTAATGGTGGAAGGGCGTAGTATGCTCTATACATCAGAGAGCTACTATCTATTATTAAAACTTTCATATTAAAAAGAAAGAGATGGTGAAGTTAATGCTTGCACCACCTCATCTCTGTTTATAAGGGTGCGGAATCCGAACCAAGTAATTTTAGAAACTGATAAATGAGTTGATTTCAAGAAACGACGACGAAAGGTAGCGATAGCTACATTGAGGAGGAGTGACGCAGAAAGTAGTTTATTTATCAGCTTCCCGTAGGGCGAAACCAATTTTATCCATATTCTGTGTTGTTCGTGGACAAGATATTATTCAATATCTTTTACCACTCACGCCTTGAATATGAATAAAATTGATTTCGCTAAAGATTACTTGGTTCGGATCCCGCACCCTTAAATAACTCTTACTTCTTAAGAGCATCTTTAAGGTTTTTACTAGCCTTAAATTTAGGAACTTTCATTGCTGGAATCTGTATTTTTTCTCCTGTTGCTGGGTTTCTTCCTTCTCTAGCTTTGCGTTTTGAAACGCTGAAACTACCAAAACCAGGAAGAGCAATGGAGTCATTTTTCTTTAATACAGAAGCAATGGTACCAGTCATAGCGTCAAGAGCTTCTTTTGCCCTTGCTTTGCTAATGTTTGCTTCTTTAGCAATTTTTTCTACAAGTTCTTGTTTATTCATAATTTTTTTTGTTCTTATTTTAATTCGACCTTTTTAATCACTTCCTACTATTGCTATTATATCACTATGCTCCATAAATGCAACAAGGAGCAAGGTTTTTTTGTTAAAATTAATTATATTCTTTAATTTCTATTCCAAAAATATTATATAGATTTTCTATTCTTGTTCTTATTTCTTCTAATGTCTCCCAAACCTCAATCCACTTCTCACTCCTATCTGGACTGCTTATCCTAGCTTCCCACATAAAAGAAAAACTTTTTTCTGGTCCCTCAAAACCAACCACCCTTTCTCCCAAGAAAGGAATAATTGTCAACGATTCATATTTAGAATTAAACTCTTCAACTGTAATTTTTTGCTCTCCTTCCTCATTTTCTTTAATTTCTTTCAGTTCACACCTTCCTCCTTTTTCACAAATTATATAAGGGATTATGAAATCTTTTTCTGATTGGAAGTCAAGATAAAGAACTCCTTCTCCTCCAACAATTCGGTGCCAATTTCCTGCCCAGTTTTTTGTCTTATATTTTAGAGAGAAAGATTCTCTGTTTTGTGCTGAGATAAATATATTTGAATGAGAAACATTTATATTTTTCAAATTTTCATTTTTATAACAGTATTGCTCTCCATAAAAACAATCATTTAGATAAACAGCAACAACCCAATCTTTGAAAACATCCTTAAACTTTTTATCGTAACCACCCTCCCATAAAGCAAAATCAATACTTGGAATCCCAACAAAAGATGATTTTAAAGAACGAGAAAGAACTTCTTCTCCATAATGATCAACTAAATAGTGTCCAAAAAGATTAACTACTCCATAATCAGGACCTTGATCTGTCCAATCAGTAAGAGAAAAGTCTGGGTCGTGAAGAAAGCTGTTTACTCTTATCTCAAGATTACTTCCTTCATACACATCATTATATCCAAGCAGGGATATCATCATTTCTGCTCGTAACTCGTTGAGCCACACTTCTTCACTTACTCTCTGTCTTTTGTTTTTTTCATTAAAAGTAACCAGATGAGTATACTCGTGAGCAAGATAACTTTTCAAGTTTCTATTTTTAATAAAATCAGTATTCACATAAACTATGTTTTTTTCATTGGAGTGTGGATACTGATAAGTAGAATACTGATCACCTGTTCTAAAGTATCCTCCTGAATCTTCTTTCATCTGATGAAAAAGAACCACTACCTTTTCTTCCTCTCCAACAACTTTGTGTTTTGGCATATCTCCTAAAAAAGATGATATCTCTGGAAATATATGCTCTTCAAACTCTTCTCCAGCTTCTTTTAAGATATCTGGTACTTCTTCTTGGTCTTCTTCTGATAACTCTCTCCACCACTGCTCTTCAATGTAAAAATAAGTGTGCTCCGTTTCTTGTTCTAAGAAAGCAGACAACTGCTCTCTCTCTTGAAAATCATAAGATAGTTCAACAAAAAAAACAGTTTTTTCTTCAGCAAAAACAACTCCTGTAAACAGAAAAGTCAAAGCCCCTCCAATTGCAATTATCTTTTTTTCCATATTAAAACTTCTACTAATAAATATTGCCCTGATTAAAAATAAAAATTAGTCTGTAGTAGACCCTTCCCAAGTGTTCGTGAATAGCAAGATCAGAGTTTCTTAAGTTTTGCCCGTGAGGAATAAAGTCAAAAAAACTATATTTAAAAACTTTTCTTCCTTTAAAATCAGTTGGAGCTGGTATCGGATCTGCTCCCATTCTCTTAAACTCACTAATTGACCGCTCCATATGATAAGCAGATGTAACCAAGAAAAATGGCTCGTCACCAACAATTTTTTGAACATTTGCTACATTTTCTCTGGTGTTGTAAGACTCTCCTTCTATTGTTATTGATGAAAAATCAACTCCCCTATTGGTAAAAAAACCTCTAACTGCACTTGCTTCTCCAGATGTTGATAATATCGGATCTGTTCCTGAAACAATTATCTCCATCTCTCCCTCGGTCATATACCATATCCGTAACGCTTCGCTTCCTCGTAAAACATTACTCTCTCTTCCACCCAACAAGACAACTGTTTTTTCAGCCTTTTCAATATCTTCCTCTGAAACAACTGTGTACTTTTCTTCAAGGGACATCATAAGATAATCACTAACTGGTGTTATTGAAAAAAGATAGTAAAAAACAAACCCTGAAATTATAAGCGCTTCCCCTAGTTTTCCTTTTTTATTTTTAAAAAACAAGAAAAAACCAACAATAACAAACACCAAAATAAGAGTACTAGGCATTAAAAAATTTTGCACTATCTCATATATTATATTTATCATATTTTATAATTGTATCATCTTTTAAATTATTTCTCCAACGCTTCCAAAGAAAGCGCACAAAACAACGCAAAACTTTTCCCGAGGTGAGACCTCGGGAAACTCCCCCTCCTCATCGTCATTCTGAGCGGAACGAAGTGAAGCGAAGAATCTTATGGTTTCTGCAAGGATGATGGGATTCTTCACTGTGGGGAAATTGTCAAAACCATCTCTTTTACATAGGCGCGGACTATTCTTTTCAGATTGCTTGCTTCTTCTTTTGATATTACTATTAACCCTTGCCTCTCTAAATCATCTCTTGTCAGTTCTCTTTCTCTTACCTCTTTGTTTTGATAATTTAAAGAAAGATAATCTATGTAAGTATTGAAATAAAAAGGATGCCATAGAAACATTGTAATCATCTCGTTAGCATCCTCTTGCGCCCTAACGGCAAGTTCTGAAATTTTATTTGGAATCTCTTTGTTGTTTTTATATTTGTAATTTTCAGCATTCCCCCAAACAGAAAGCCCCTTCTGTGGTTTATTTTCTTTCTTGTTAACTTCCACTTCTTCTCTTCTTTTAAAACAAAAATTAAAAAGTTTACTATAACAAGAAGAAATTTCTCCTTCTAGTGACTTCTGATACCACTCTTTTGGATCTTCTGGGCTTTCTTTTGAGCAAAGATACTCTTGATAGGCGTGATTTGCCTCGTGTAAAAAGCGATACTTCTCTGTTTCCACTCCTGGAGCAGGAAAAAGATCTTCTTCTATCTCTTTATTTCTTCCCATTTTAAAAACACAATCCTCCCACTTCTGGTGAGGCATTTCTTTTTTGGAAATAGATATTATCTTTGTGAAACTGTAATAAACAAAGCCCCAGTCCTCTTCTCTATCTTCTGTTTCTCTTATATACCCCTCTTCAATTAAAAAATTTCCCAACTTCAACTCTATGTCTTTGTTTTCGTCACCAATTCGTGCCTTTTTAGGAACATCAAGATATTTTTTTATTTTTTGTTTTATCTTTTGTTTACTGCTCATCTTGATGATAATTAAATTTAATTCTTTTTAATT
>JAYEKQ010000045.1:0-7109 GCA_034661095.1 Patescibacteria group bacterium
TGTGTCAATAAAAAATGCCTTATGTGACACATATAACATTTTTTTATGAGTTAGTTTTTGTATTTTTCTAACTCTTTCTTTAATTGTTTGATTTCTTTTCTCTGTCATTCTGAACGAAGTGAAGAATTCCATCATCTTTGTAGAAACTATGAGATTCTTCACTCCACTTCGTTCCGTTCAGAATGACAGTGTTATTCTATGCTCCGTTCAGAATAGTAGAAAGTATTAAGGAGCTTATTAAGGAGCTTAGCTCCTTAATTATTTTGATTATCATTATTTCAATTATGACAAGCTTATGCATTTTCTGCAAAAGGGGCTGTTTCAGCCTCTTTTTGCATTAGAAAACGATATCATTTCAGGCTCATTTTGCATTGTACAACACTTTTCCTTGCATTTTTATAAATAAATAATTATAATATTATAATATAATATTAACTTTAAATATATGAAAAAATATTTACCATTTATTGTTGCATTAGGGTTACCACTGATTTTTGTCTTCGGAGTTGTTGTTTATGCTATGCTTTCTGATTCTTCTCCTTTTGAGATTGAAAACAAGATTGTTATGGTATCAGACGATGATTTTGTTTTTATTAATGACCAAGATGTGGTAGAAATTAATGAAGAAAGGATTGAAAAAAGAAACGATAGTATTAGTTACAATTATATCTCAAAAGAAGACATTGATTTTTATGTTTATAACCCTGAAGAAGATGAGACAGAAGAAGTATCATATGAAGATGTCCAAAAATTTAAACTACATCCGGGAGAAAAATCTCCTGATGGAATAACCATTGAATATAAGCATTCAAGAAATGATATCGCCTCTCTTTTTGGAGCAGAGAGCCAAAGAGGATATTATGCTCATAAAGACGATAAAAGTAAAAAAATAAACACTGACCCACTTGTTTATTATAATAGTTTAAAAGTAGTGGGTTGGATAATTAATTAAAAATATGAAAAAAACAAAAGAAGATCTTTTAAAAGAGATAAGGGAAATGAGGGGAGAGCTTACTAAAGATGAAGTTCTTTCTGCATTAAAAGAAGACAAGCCAGTGAAAACCCCTAAGTCCTCTTTTTCAGGACAAAAACTTCTTTCTGCGGTCTCTTACTCTATAGGGTCATTAATTGTTTTAACAGGAGTTTGCTTGCTTTTGTGGGAGTTTTGGGATGTTATGGGTTCTGCTTTTAGAATAGGAGTAACATTTGGAATGGGAGTGCTCGTTTTTGCTTTTATTGCCATTCTTGAAGGTCTTTCTCGTGGTCCAAAAATAATGAAAGAACCGTTGGCAATTCTTTCAGGAGTACTTGTTTTTTCGGGAAGTTTTGTTGTTGTGAATGAAGTAGCTTCTATAGATATTACTCCAATATTTTTCTTGATTATTAGTTCTATGCTTGCCATTATGTTTACAACATTGAACGCATTCAGGAAGTCATCTGTTTATATGTTTTTTATTACTGCTTCTGTAACAGGAGTTTTTTATTCTGCCATTTCCACAGAGGTTGTTATGGACTCACTTTCTTTAGTAATGGATAAACCAGTAGCAGTTTTTGCCTACTTAACTTCTCTTATTGGATTGTCTTACTTTTTTCTTGCTAAAACAATAAAAAGAAAATATCTTACTTCTTTTTTCTACTTTATAGGAGGAGGAATGATAGTTATTCCGTTCTTCTTTCTTGCTGACTTATACTCCACTTCTTTTTGGAGTATCGTTGCTTATTTAGTATTAGCAGGAGTTGGTTTTTTTGCTCTTCGTTTCAGGTTAACTGCTGTTCTTTTAGGAGGATTCGTTAGTTTGATAGGAGCTATTGCAAGTGGATTTTACGGTATATTTATGCCACTCATTGTTTTTGCTGTTTTATCATTTTTTGGAAGAAAAAAAGACGAGGGCAAGTTGCCTTACCTATTTTTGATTGCAATAGCCTTAACAGCAGTGCCATACGCTGTAATTTCACTTAATTTTATTACTGAAATGATGATAGGAATGAAAAGCGAAATCACACCTTATGCTCTTCTTACCTCTTTAATTGGACTAACATATATTGCAAGTGGCTGGCTTTACAGAGAAAAGTTAGAAATTTTTAAAAGTTTTTCTAGATTGCTATATCTTATTGGATCTTTTGCCTTAATAGTTCCTTTTTTCTTTTTAGCTGATATTTATACAGGAGTTTGGGATGTTATAGCATTTCTATTTGTCGTTGCAATTATATCATTTGGAGTTTACCTTTCCGAAAAAATATTTATCTTTTCTGGAGCGCTTCTTCTTGTTGCAAATATTGTTACTGTTTCTTACCGACACTTTGTAGATAGTATCGGATGGCCGATTGCTCTTATTATAATCGGATTTTTAACAGTAGGAGCTGGATATTTTTCTTACTTTTTATCTAAAAAAATAAAAGAATAGAGTATAGAAAATTATTTTTTATAAAAAATAGGGGCTTCTTGGAAGCCCCTTTTAGTTGTGCACTTGGCAATTATCCATTGAAAAAATTAAATGCCTGTTTTTTCCCCAATTTTTTGGGGAGTTGGAAAAAGGTACGATATATTCTCGCTATACGCTTCTGATCTACTTTTTTCCAAAAAAGCAGTAGTGATGAGAATTTGATAGGCAAAAGAGATGACACTTTCCCTTTCCCTACAGCCGTTGCCACCAATTCATCAGTGCAATCCTCACAGCAAGTATAGCAAGGATCTACCGAAAAATCATTGCCACTTGAAAAAAGAACAGAAAAGTAGGCGATATATCTTTTTTTGCAATACGGGCAAATCATCTTCGTTTGTCGATTCTCTCCTTTCTCCAACAGCCAGCAGAGGTGTTTTTCAAGGCGATTCTTCTCGCCTCCATTGCTATTGATTTTTTTGTAATAGAACCAGTTTAAAAACTGGTAATCTTCAAACATCAACAGCTCCAAAGTCCTACCCTTTCTCTTCCCACTTTGAAAAGTGTAAGGGCCATTTGGTCTATAATAATGTACCAAATTATACCTCCTTTTTTTAGGTTAAAAAATTGTACTATTATCATTATACAACAAAATAATAAAATTGTCTAATAAAAAAATGTCATAGGTGACACCTATGGCATTTTTTTATGCCTGCTTGCCTTATGATAAAATCTTTTGGTTTTAAAGTGGGTGCCTCAGTCCTACTCCACGGAGAAGGATCATGGAAAGCTCCCTTATAGAGTGTGTTAAGATTTTCATTCCAACAAGCAGGCAATATAATTCTAATCCCCATAACAATTTTCGTCAAGTTAAATAATAGTATTTTCAAAAGGAGATAACAATAAAACAAAAAGAGATAGGACAAAGAAATAAAAGTTATTAGGACAAAACCCATAAAAAAGCATCGCGGACTCCACCCCCGCATCGCTTAAATTTGACAATTATTTTCTAGTGTCTATAATCTAATAAAAGTTGCTTTTTACTATATTAAATAAAAGCATTATGCCTAAAAATAGGAAGCTGTTGCTACTAGGAGTAACATTGGTTATTGCTGGCTTTTTTATTGTCGTTTTTGCCGTGGATTGGGAGGAGGAAGACATGTATGAAGCTCCGCTTGCTGTTGATGGCTTTAGATCATTTGAAGATCCAGCAAATTATAAATTTAAAGAAAAAAAAGGCGTTATTTTGGTAGAAAATAATAATTTAGGATTTTCTTTTGAATTTCCTAATGACTGGGATTATGAAAAATATTATGAATCTTATGGATTATTGGCAGATGAGAAAGAAAAAGAAAGTAAAGGGCTAAATCTTTTTTCTCCAAATTATTATGTAGATAAAAACAAAAAAAGTACTGCATCACTAACAAAAGGATGCTCAGTCAATATTTATATTCTTGAAGAATGTTATGAGAATGAAAATGGAATTGAATTTTGCATTGCAGACGGACTGAAAGAAACAA
Source organism: Patescibacteria group bacterium (assembly GCA_034661095.1). GTDB lineage: Bacteria > Patescibacteriota > Minisyncoccia > Minisyncoccales > PWPS01 > PWHW01. Next base: position 3,902 of record JAYEKQ010000045.1, read on the forward strand.
TTGATATGATCACCGATGGAGAAATTACAACAGATAATGAAGGTATAATCAAAATTGATGGTTTTAAAGGGCACAGAATCAATTATATTAACGAAAATTCAAAAATTGATCACATAAGAATTCCAATAGGGAGTAAAGTGTATGAAATTACAGGATATTTTTCGAAAGAAGACATTGAAGAGTGCCAACAAAATTATGAAAATATATTAGATTCAATTTCTTTTACAAAAAATGAATAATAAAATAGAAATAAACTTTACTCTTTGGATTATTTATTTAATTTTTGGATTATTTTTTGTATGGTTTTTTCTTCCTGCAATTTTTGGATTGTTTGCTGAAGATATTCCTCCAATAGATGATTCTGATCTCGCATTAAAGAAAGTAATCATTTCTGATGATGAAAATATCTACTTTGATTTAATGGAACTAGAAGATTTGAATTATAGTCGTTTAATTTCTTCTGATATAGATATAAACAGTTTGCTTTTTGAAGATTCTTGGAATAATGATACTGTAGAAAGAGTTCTTAATGAAAATGAAGAATTGTTAGAAAAAATTGATGATATGCTTGAAAAATCGGCATATCAAAATCCAAATTTTGCGGATCCTGAAAACATAGAAATGAATATGGAAATAAATTTTCCCTCAACATACTTTTGGCGTGATATGGTAGAAATAAAAGCTTTAGAGGCTTTATATTTATCCAAAAAAGGCAGTCATAAAGAAGCGATAGAGGAAGTTCTAAAGTTAATAGAGGTAGGGCATAAGATACAAAACTCTCAACTATCTTCTTCTGAATATCTAACTACGATAGGAATAAAAAAAGTTGGATTAAAAATTCTTCAAAAAATAATCTCTTCATCGGAACTAAGTAGCTTGGAGATATCTAATTATGCTAAAAAACTAGATGCTTTTTATGATGATGGATATGGATTGGAGAGTGCTCTTAAAATTGAATATTATGGAATTTTAAGACAAATAGGCATTATTGCTGGTGGCGATAAAGAAGCTATAAAAGATTATGCAGAATCAATGGGTGCAGGAAGAAGAATGATTCAGAAAATAAAAAGTGATTATTTTTTCCAGCCAAATAAAACTAAGTCATATTTTGCTGGTACTTCTAGAGCAGACATTGCTACGATTGAACAGTTGTGTGGAGAAGCAGAGGGTGCAGAGATTGTAGAGTTTTTCATTGTGGATCCTAATTTTGGCCCATATACTGAAAATTTTATAGGCAAGACTACCTATCAGCTCTCTTCAGTTAGTTTAGCGGAAATGAATCAAGCGAGATGTGAGCAAAATTTATTCTTAAGCGTGACACGAGCGATGATGGGGATTAGAGCCTTTAAAAATGATCATGGAAAGTATCCTGACTCTTTAGATGAATTAGTGCCCGTATATTTACCTTCAATTCCTATTGATCCATTTGATGAAAATCCTATTAGATACTCTCCTGAAAAGAAAATTATTTACTCAATAGGAAGAAGTATGGAAGATTTAGGTGGAAGTAGTGGTGATAATTGGAGCAAAATGAAGAATCCAACCTTTAAGATTAGTTTTTAATGTCTTAAATTTGACAATTATTTTCTGGTGTCTATAATCTAATAAAAGTCGCTTTTTACTATATTAAATAAAAGCATTATGGCTAAAAATAGGAAGCTATTACTGTTAGGAGTAACATTGGTTATTGCTGGCTTTTTTATTATAATCTTCTTTTCTTCGGAAGAAGAAGAGTATGTTGAGTTTGATTTCAGAGAAAAGAACACTTTTGAAGATCCAGAAAACTATGAATTTGAAGAATTAAAAGAAACAACCTTAGTAACAAACGAAAACTTAGGGTTTTCTTTTGAAGTACCGAAAGATTGGAGTGTCAGTGCCTATGAGGAAGACGGAGAGGAATTTGGATATGTAGAAGACATCAAGGGAATAACATTTCTTTCTCCTGACTATAATCTTGTATCAGAAAAAAGAGGAGAATATATAGAGGATGGATGCAAGCTTGGCGTTATAGTTTTTGATTATAAGAATAAAAGTGAAAAAGATTACAATAAGCTGAATTTATTAGAAGCAGAAATTCAAGAGTATAAAAATGGCGAAGAGCCAAGATATGATCATATAAAATTAGTTGAAATTAATAATTATTATGGAGTTGGATATCTTTTTAATGTTACGCCTAATGATTGGCAAAAAATTAAAAATGGAGGAAATATTTTTATAAGGATTTTGGTTGGAAATAGAATTTATAACATTGAGGCAATTTTTTCGTCAACAGATGCTAAAAAGTGTCAAGAAAAATTTCACAATTTATTAGATTCAATTTCTTTTACAAAAAATAATTAAAAAAATATATCACCTTAAAAACGGAATACTAGAATGAGAAAGAAGTAGTTACAAAACAAACCAAAGATAAAGCAAAAAGAGATAGGACAAAAAAAGAAAATCTGTTAGGACAAAAAACTGTTAGGACAAAGAAAAAGAAGAAAAATGTCCTAACGAAAAAAAATAACAAAGGTGCAACCTGTGTCAATCCTTCGTCATTCTGAACGAAGCGAAGCGGAGTGAAGAATCCCATCACTCTTGCGAAAATCCTGGGATTCTTCGGCTACTGCCTCAGAATGACAAGAGAGTATTATTTTTCATAGTTGTTAGGACAAAAAGAGATAGGACAAAAAAATCTGTTAGGACAAAACCCATAAAAAAGCATCGCGGACTCCGCCCCCGCATCGCTTAAATTTGACAATGATCTTTTGATGTTTATAATTTAAAGTCATTGGACACTCCGCTCCTCCAATGTTTAAATTTGACAATTATTTTCTGGTGTCTATAATCTAATAAAAGTCGCTTTTTACTATATTAAATAAAAGTATTATGTCTAAAAACAGGAAGCTATTACTGCTAGGAGTAACATTGGTTATTGCTGGCTTTTTTATTATAATTCTCTTTTCTTCGGAAGAAGAAGAGTATGTTGAGTTTGATCTCAGAGAAAAGAACACTTTTGAAGATCCAGAAAACTATGAATTTGAAGAATTAGAAGAAATAACCTTAGTAACGAACGAAAACTTAGGGTTTTCTTTTGAAGTGCCGAAAGATTGGAGTGTCAGTGCCTATGAGGAAGACGGAGAGGAATTTGGATATGTAGAAGACATCAAGGGAATAACATTTCTTTCTCCTGACTATAATCTTGTATCAGAAAAAAGAGGAGAATATA
>JAYEKQ010000046.1:0-3227 GCA_034661095.1 Patescibacteria group bacterium
TACTATAAAATTTTCAAGTGACAACAAGCAATACTGTGCTTGGGGTCGTTTTATAAGCGAAAGTAGTGAAATTTTTTGTGTAGACAGTTCTGGAAGAGCAGTTAGAGAGACTGATAGTTACTTTGAGTGTTATCACGCCACAAATGGCGGTGATGTTGAAATTTCTTGTGATGCGTATGTAGAATGTACAATTGACGCTAATTGTAGTCTGGGTGAAACTTGTGTTGATGGTGTCTGTACTCCTCAATAGGATATGTATTTCTCGTTAATTTTCTTCATATTTTTATTAGGTGTTTTTATTGGCTCTTTCTTGAATTGTCTAATATACCGTCTTGAAATTGGAGATAAGCCAGAAGGAAGATCTTACTGTCCAAAATGTAAAAAAACACTTAAAGTTAAAGATCTTGTTCCTGTTTTTAGTTATATTCTTTTAAAAGGAAGATGTAGATACTGTGGTGAAAAAATATCAATACAGTACCCTCTTGTAGAGATCTCTACGGGGGTACTTTTTGCTTTTTTAGGAGCTAGTGGTTTGCAATTATTAACGGTTTTTGAAGTAATTACAACTTTATATCTTTTAGTAGTTGCGTCATTTTTGGTTTTGATCTTTGTTTATGACATAAAACACTTTATTATTCCTGATTTTGCAAATTTTTCCTTAATCGGCCTATCTTTTATTTATCTTATTGGAGCAACATTTCAACAAGGGTTAGAATTCTTTATTTCTGGAGTTGCTTCCGCAGCTGGAGCTTTTCTTTTCTTTTTTGCACTTTACTACTTCACAAAAGGAAAAGGAATGGGCTTTGGCGATGTAAAATTTGTTATTTTTATGGGACTATTCTTAGGATTTCCTAAGATATTAGTTGCCTTTTTTGCTTCTTTTGTTCTTGGTGCTATAATAGGATTAATTTTAATAGCATTAAAAAAGAAGAAAGCAGGAAGTCAAATTCCGTTTGGCCCTTTTCTCATAATAGGACTATTAACAGCATATTTTTATGGAAGTAACATAGTTGAAACATACCTAAACTATGCCTCCTAAAACAAAAAACAAAAAAGAATGGTTTTGCGCATCTCGCAGAGATGCTGGTTTTACAATAGTAGAGTTAATGGTGGTTTTTGCGATTATATTGATTTTAGCAATATATACAGTTGCTGCCTATTCAGAAGCGTTTCCTCGCTTTTCTCTTGAAAGAACGACAGAAAGTTTTGTTGGCGATGTGGCAGTTTTAAAGAACAGAACACTTGGCTTTAGTGGTTATGAAGAAGGAGGCGAGGTAAGTAAATCAGATTATGGAATTTTTCTTGAAGAAGGAGAAGAAAATTATATAATTTTTATTGATAAAAACGATGACAAAGAGTACCAAGTAGGAGAAGAAGAAAGAACTGTAGAAACAGAAAAAAGTTTAGTATGCCTTTTATCAGAAAAAAATATAGACGATAAGCTAAGCATTCTTTTTACTAATAGTGATATCTTTTTAAATGGAGTAGAAGTCACAATAAATACTGAAATAACATTCTGCGCATCCAAAAACAATGAAATAAAAAGAAAAGTAACCATAACCCCAACTGGAGTAGTGGAGGTGGAGATATAAAGATAATCTGTCATTCTGAACGAAGTGAAGAATCCCATTGTTCTTGTATAACACCAGAGATTCTTCGGCTATCGCCTCAGAATGACAGTGGGGCGTCACTTCTACTCTCTCTTTTTGTCATTCCCGCAAAAGCGGGAATCCAGTTTGTAATTTAACATTGAAAATTTTTATCATTATTTAGAGTTTTAATATCAAGGTATGAAATTATTCAATCACACAAACAAAAATCAAGGTCAAGATGGTTTCACTATGCTTGAGCTTCTTGTCACAATATCAATAATTGTTCTTATTTCTACTGTTATTCTTGTCTTAGGTGATAAAGCGCTTCGCCAGACAGATTTTTTTAGTAAAAATACTCAAGCAGTTTTTTTAGCAAAAGAAGGAATGGAGATTGTCACTGATACGAGTATTAGAAATATTATAAGAAGTGAAATTGAACTAGACGCTGGCTGGAGCGGGACTGGATATTGGAATGTTGATTACAAAGGAAATATTGATCCTAGAACTGAGTTAGATTGTCATAGAAAATTAAGAATAAATAGTAGTGATTTTTATGCTATTGGTGAAGTAGGTGATGAGGAAACAGATTTTTCTAGATGTGTTGTTGTTACAGCGGTAGATCATTTAAGTGAACTAAAAATAAAAATAGAAGTTTTGTTTGATAGCAGAGAAGGAGAAGATCACAAAGTAAATCTTTACAGAGTATTTTACGATTAAAAATATGCCAAAACAAAAAAAGTTTAGCGTAGTTTTGCGTTCCAGTTTCGCGTCATTTCGCGCATCTCGCAGAGATGATGGTTTTACGCTTGTAGAAACAATGGTTGTTGTGACAGTTTTTGTATTAGTTATGTCAATTACTCTCGCTGTCTTTTTAGCAAATGTAAGAAATCACAGAAGAGCTTTATATGAACAAAGAATGGTTAACGAAGCAAGTTATGCTTTTACAAAAGCAGAAGAAGAGATCAGGACAGGAGGATTAGTAACTGAAAGCTATATTGATAGTTATCTTTCATCAGTAATGGAGATTGATAATTTTCAGAAAGAAGTAAACGGAATAAGAACAACAATTCTTTTAAAAATAAAAGTAAAAACTGAAGAAAACCGATACGCAGAAAAAACATTCCAAATAACAGCAACGGAAAGATAGTTTTGGCTTTTGACATTTATTTTTATATTTTTTTAAAATTAGAAAATTTAAAATTGATTTGAAATTCAAAATTTGAAATTCAAAATTAATTTTTATGTCTCATAAAAAACAACAATTTAATGAAAAAGGTTCAACTCTCTTCTTAGCTATGGTTGTTATGGGGATTATGTTAATTCTTGGAGTTGGGATTGCTACTATTCTTGTTCATCAGATAAGAGAAACAGCAGTTACTAAAAAAACAGCAGTTGCTTTTTACTTGAAGGAAACTGTTAGTGATCCTCTTTTCTCGTTTACTCTTGATACTTGGGAGGAATTAACATGGAGCGGTGTTGAAGAAAAGTTAGAATACAAAGTAACAGAAAACGAAGGAGACAATGAGTTTGCAATAAGAATAGATGACAACAGTTATTATTTTTTTGGTGTAGGATCTAGTGGAGGTGGTGGTGATCCTGCTCCAGGAAATTTTTCCGTTTATTATGAAAACTCTA
>JAYEKQ010000046.1:3327-31642 GCA_034661095.1 Patescibacteria group bacterium
AACGAAGGAGACAATGAGTTTGCAATAAGAATAGATGACAACAGTTATTATTTTTTTGGTGTAGGATCTAGTGGAGGTGGTGGTGATCCTGCTCCAGGAAATTTTTCCGTTTATTATGAAAACTCTAGCGGGTGGACAAATGTTTCTATGTTGTATGGACTATATGATTCTGTTGGTGGAATTATAGATAGCTGGACAACAATAGATATGACTTCTTCAGGATACGAAGACTGGCAAACATATGAATTTCCTACACTAAACCCAAATGGAGCATATATTCGTATGGGATTTTGTGAAACAGGAACAAGCCCTTGTACTACTGATTCAGAATATAGAGTAGATAAATATGACACGGACTGTTTTTTCACAAAACCTGTTTTTGGAGATAATTAGAAAGAATTATGACAGACAAAGAATCCGCAAAAAAAAGGATAGAAAAACTAAAGGAAACAATAAATCATCATCGCTATCTATATCATGTTTTAAACAAAGAAGAGATATCACAATCGGCATTAGATTCTCTCAAAAAAGAATTGTATGATTTAGAAAACAAGTTTCCGTATTTTATTACTCCTGACTCTCCAACACAGAGAGTGGAAGGAAAACCACTCAAGGAGTTTAAAAAAGTAAAGCATTATAAAAGGATGCTTTCTCTTCAAGATGCTTTTACTGAGCAAGATGTTTTTGATTTTGAAAAAAAAATAAAAAGAATTGTTCCTAATGAAAAAATTGATTATTTTTGTGAACTTAAAATAGATGGGTTGGCAGTAGAAATTGTTTATGAAGATAGTGTTCTAAAAACTGGTTCAACTAGAGGAGATGGAACAATAGGAGAAGATGTTACTCAGAACATAAAAACAATTGATGCTATCCCTCTTCGTATTTTTTCTTCTAAAGAAAATCAAAAAAAAGTGGTTGTTCAAGGAGAAGTTTTTATCTCAAAAAAAGAGTTTTTTCGTCTTAATAAAGAAAGAAAAAAAGAAGGTCTTTCTCCTTATGCAAATCCAAGAAATATTGCCGCAGGGTCATTAAGGCAACTTGACCCAAAAATTCCTGCTTTTCGCAAGCTTGATTTTTTTGCTTACGATATAGCAACTTCTTCTGGGTTAGAAACACATCAAGAAAAGCACGAAATGTTAAGAAAAATGGGATTTAAAACTGTAGAAAGAGAGAAGTATTGTCCTAATCTTGAAGCAGTTTTCAATTTTTACAAAGAAGTAGAAAAAGAAAGAGATAGTTATTATTATCAAATAGACGGATTGGTTGTTTTTGTTAGCAACAATAATCTTTTTGAAAGGTTAGGAGCTATTGGGAAAGCTCCTCGTGGAGCGTTTGCTTACAAATTTCCACTTGAACAAAGTACAACTGTGATTAAAGCCGTTCACTTTCAAATTGGAAGAACAGGAGCAGTAACTCCGGTTGCTATTTTAAAACCGTTTTTACTAGGAGGAGTTACTGTTTCAAGAGCAACTCTTCACAACGAAGACGAGATCAATCGTTTAAGAATTAAATTAAATGACACTGTTGTTGTTGGTCGCGCAGGAGATGTTATTCCAAGAGTTATAAAAGTTATTCCTGAAATGCGAACAGGAAAAGAAAAAAAGATTACTTTTCCTGGAAAGTGTCCTTTGTGCAAAGAAGAACTTGTTCGTTCTCAGGGAGAAGCAAAGTGGTATTGTAAAAACAAAAAATGCACTGGGATAGCAAAAGAAAAAATATATCACTTTATCTCAAAAAAAGGATTTGATATTGACGGACTTGGTAAAAAAGCAGTGTTTAAACTTTTTGACGAGGGAGTAATATTAACTCCTGTTGATATTTTTGAATTAAAGGAAGGAGATCTTCTTTCTCTTGAAAGATTTGCTGAAAAATCAGCAAAAAATATTATTAGCGCAATAAACAAAAAAAAGAATATTTCTCTTTCTAAGTTTTTGCAAGCAATTTCAGTTCCAGGGGTTGGTGAAGAAACTGCTCGTGTTTTGTCTTTTTACTTCAAGTCTTTAGAAAATATATACAGAGCAACCACTGAAGATCTTGAAAATATAAATGATATCGGACCAGTTACTGCAAAAGAAATTCATACTTTTTTTAATGACAAAGAAAAAAGAGAGATGATAAAAGAAATTGAAAAACAAGGAGTTTTGATAGAACAAGAAGAAAGAAAAACAAATCTTAGAGATCAGTCGTTTGTAATTACTGGCTCGCTAGAAAAAATGAAAAGAGAAGAAGCAGAAGAAAAAATATTTCTTGCTGGAGGAAAAACATCATCTTCAATTTTATCAAAAACAAACTACTTAGTAGCAGGAAAAAATCCAGGATCAAAACTAGAAAAAGCAAAAAAACAAGGAGTAAAAATAATCAACGAAGAAGAACTGTTAAAGTTATTGAAATAGTAAATTAAATTTTTAATCTCTACCGTCATTCTGAAGGAGCGAAGCGACTGAAGAATCCCATTATCGCTCCCCGTCATTCTGAGGCGATAGCCGAAGAATCCCATCATCTTTGCAAAAACCATGAGATTCTTCGCTCCACTTCGTTCCGCTCAGAATGACGGTGGAGTGTCATTCCCGCAGAAGCGGGAATCCAGAAATCCGTGTTCACATCTGCGTTTATTTGTGCGTTTAACAAAGCGGGAATCCAGTTTTGAAAATTGCCAAATTGAAAATTGAAAATTTTTATGTCTTCAATCTTAAAAAAAATAAAAGAATTTGACTTCATTCTTCTCACCTCTGTTGCTGTTATTTCAGGAATGGGATTGCTTTCTCTTTTTAGTGTTAACTCTGACTATGCTTACAAACAGATGATATTTATTGGGGGAGGGTTTTTAATTATGTTTATTGTTTCTTTTATTGATTGGCGAATTTTTAAAGAAAATTCATATTTTGTTCTTTCCCTATATCTTGTTTCATTGGCATCTTTAGGGGGTCTTCTTATTTTTGCTCGGGAGATAAGAGGAGTTCAAAGATGGTATGAGATTGGACCAGTCTTTTTTGATCCAGCGGAAGTTTTTAAAATAATATTAGTCATTCTTCTTGCTAAATATTTTTCTACTCGTCACACAGAGATGTATAAAATTTCACATATTTTTCTGTCTGGGTTGTATGTTGCAGTTCCTGTTTTTTTGATTTTTCGTCAACCAGATCTTGGTTCTGCCTTGATATTAATAACAGCTTGGGTAGCGATTTTGATTGTATCAGGAATTAAAATTCGTCACTTTATGCTTCTTGTTGCTGGAGGTTTAATCCTTCTTACTTCAGGTTGGTTTTTCTTTTTAGAAGACTATCAAAAAGATCGAGCAATAGCTTTTCTTGAGCCACAACTTGATCCACAAGGAAATGGATGGGGGCAAAATCAAGCAAAAATAGCAGTAGGAAGCGGGGGTTTTTGGGGTAAAGGATTTCAAGAAGGAACTCAGACCCAGTATGGATTTCTTCCAGAACCAGAAACAGATTTTATTTTTTCAGCAATAGCAGAAGAGTTTGGTTTTGTTGGAGTAACAATTCTTTTAAGCGGATTTGCTGTTTTCTTGTGGCGGACGCTTTCGGTTATCATTCACTCTCGAACAAACTTCCCGAGACTTTTTGTTACAGGATTTGTAATTCTTGTTCTTACACAAGCGTTTGTTAATATCGGAATGAACATTGGAATTATGCCAATTATTGGAACTCCACTCCCCCTTGTTAGTTACGGAGGAAGCAATCTTTTGTTTGTTTTTCTAGGACTAGGAATAATCCAAAGCTTAAGAAGAGATATTTAAAACGCTCCCAAAGGAAGCACGCGAAACAACGCGAAACTTTTCCCCGAGGTGAGACCTCGGGAAAGGTGAGACCTCGGGAAACTTCCCACCGTCATTCTGAAGGAGCGAAGCAACTGAAGAATCCCATTATTCTTGCAGAAACCATGAGATTCTTTGCTCCATTTCGTTCCACTCAGAATGACGGTAGGGCGTCACTCCCACTTCCCTGTTATTCCCGCGAAGGCGGGAATCCAGAAACCTCACCTCTGTCATTCTGAGCGAAGCATCTCGTTTTTTAAAAATTCTATTTTTTACTTGACAAAAAAAATATAATAAGTAAAATTATAAGGTGTATTAACTGTGCTTAATTTATATATTGTGAAAACTCTTATTTCCTTAAGGTAAAAGCAAATATTTTAGGATGTGAACTACTCACATCCTTTTCCCCATAGGGGCTTTTTTGTTTTATAACTACAACTAAATATGCAAAAAATAAAACACTTTGGGAAGAAAAAGGTTCATTTTCCTATTCCTTATCTTTTTAATGTCCAAAAAGAAGCATGGGAAAATTTTTGGGAAGAAAAACTAAAGACAATTTTTAGAGAAGTTTCTCCTATTCGTGACTATAGTGGAAAACAATGGGAAATATATTTTTTAGACTACAAACTAGGAAAACCAAAATACAAGAACGGAAAAGAAGCAAAAGAAAATAACGATACTTATGAAGCTCCTTTAAAAATAGAAGTAGAGCTTCGTAATTTAAAAACAAAGAAAAGCAAAAAACAAGAGATATTTTTGTGTGATTTTCCGTTAATGACTGAAAAGAAAACATTTGTTATTAATGGTGTAGAAAGAGTCGCTATCTCTCAACTTATTCGCTCCCCAGGAGCATTTTTTACGGCACAAAACATAAAAGGAGAAAAGTGCTTTGGAGCAAAAATAGTTCCTAGTCGTGGAACTTGGCTTGAGTTTCAAACAGAACCATCTGGATTTATAGGAGTAAAAATAGATCGCAGAAGGAAAGTCCCTGCAACTACTCTCCTTAAGGCGGTTGGGCTTCCTAATATGACTTATCCAGGATGGGATAAAGCAATAAACGAAGATGTTTTAGCTTTATTTAAAGATGTTGATAAGGGAGAAGTTAAATTTATAGAAAAAACTCTAGAAAAAGATAGTTCTAAGAATAGGGAGACAGCACTAGTTGAAATATATCGTAGAATGCGTCCAGGAGATATTGTTACCCCAGAAACAGCAAGAGAGCTTGTTGAAAATACATTTTTTAACTTTGGAAGATACGATATATCGGAAGTTGGAAGATGGAAAATGTGGCAACGCTTACCAGAGCTAAAGGAAAAACTGCCAAAAGGAAAAGAAAATAAAAAAATAGGAGTTGATGATCGTCTTCTTTATCCTGAAGATATCGTCGCAGTTTTAAGAGAAGTAGTCAGAATGAACAATGATAGTCAAGTTCATGAAGACGAGATAGATCATCTTGGAAACCGAAGAGTAAGACCATTTACAGAAATGCTTGAAAGTTCTCTTCGCTTGGGCCTTGCTAGAATGGAAAGAAATATTAAAGACAGAATCTCAACATCTGACACTACTGGATTAAATCCAACAAAACTAATTAACTCTCGTCCTTTTGCAACAGCAGTGCAAAGATTTTTCTCTTCTTCTCAGATATCACAGTTTATGGATTGTAATAATCCTCTCTCTGAATCAGAACATAAAAGAAGATTAACATCCACTGGACCAGGAGGATTAAAAAGAGAAAGAGCAGGGTTGGAAGCTCGTGATGTGCAGGCATCTCACTACGGAAGAATATGTCCAATTCAAACTCCAGAAGGTCCAAATGTGGGACTGGTTAGTCACTTTGCATTATACTCCAGAATAAATCACTACGGATTTCTTGAAACACCTTACTTTAAAGTTGAGAAAACAAGAGTAACTTCAGAAGTTGTTTATCTTAACGCTCATGAAGAAGAAAAATATATTATTGCTCATGGAGGAGTTGAGCTTAATGATAGTAAAAAAATAATTTCTGATAAAGTTGAAGGAAGACTAAAAGGAAAACCAGGGATTTTTAATAAAGAGGAGATACAACTAATTGATGTTTCTGCGGAACAGTTAATTTCTGTTGCGGCCTCAATGATTCCTTTTCTTCAAAACGATGATGCGAACCGAGCGTTGATGGGATCTAATATGCAACGCCAAGCAGTCCCTCTTCTTAATCCACAAGCACCACTTGTTTCAACAGGAACAGAAGAAAAGATAGCTACCGACTCAGGACATGTGATTGTTAATGAAAAAGAAGGAGAAGTTATTGAGATTGATGGAAGACATATCGTTGTTAAAAGTGAAAAAGAAAAGAAAGAATACTTCTTAGAAACATACTCTGAAACAAACCAGTACACCTGTTTTCATCAAAGACCAGTTGTAAAGAAGGGAGAAAAAGTTAAAAAAGGACAATTTCTAACAGATGGAGGAGCAGTTGAAAATGGAAGAGTTGCTCTTGGGCAAAATGTATTAGTTGCCTTTATGCCTTGGAGAGGAAAAAACTTTGAAGATGCTGTTATCCTTTCAGAAAGACTTGTTAAAGATGATGTTTACACTTCTCTTCATATTGAAAGTTTCACTTGTGATGTGAGAGAAACAAAACTTGGACCGGAAATAACAACAGCAGACATTCCCAATGTTTCTGAAGTTAAGCTGAAAGATCTTGATGAAGATGGGATTATAAGAGTTGGGGCTGAGATAGGTCCTAACGATATTTTGGTTGGAAAGATATCTCCAAAAGGAAAATCAGAGCTAACAACTGAAGAACGACTTTTAAAAGCAATTTTTGGAGAGAAAGCAAAAGATGTTAAAGACACTTCACTTACTGTTGAACATGGAAAGAAAGGAAGAGTTATTGCAGTTAAAGTTTTCACTAGAGATGAAGGACACAAACTTGATCCAGGAGTAATTAAAAGAGTTGAAGTGAAGGTTGCTCAGATGAGAAAAATTAAAGCAGGAGATAAGCTTGCTGGAAGGCACGGAAATAAGGGAGTTATATCACAAATCCTTCCTCGCGAGGAGATGCCTTTTCTTGAAGACGGAACACCAGTTGATATTGTCTTAAATCCACTTTCTGTTGTTTCAAGAATGAACCTTGGACAGATACTTGAAACACATCTTGGATTAGTAGCAAAGAAAAATAACTATATTGCAGTAACGCCATCTTTTTCAGGAGCAAGTGTTCAAGACATTGAAGATGAACTTGAAAAATCAGGACTTCCAAAAGATGGAAAGATGACTATTTACGATGGACAAACAGGAAAGCCATTTAAAAGAAGTGTCACTGTTGGTTATATCTATATGCTTAAACTGGAACATATGGTGGAAGACAAACTTCATATGCGTTCAATTGGTCCTTACTCACTAATTACTCAACAACCACTTGGAGGAAAAGCACAGTTTGGAGGACAAAGATTTGGAGAGATGGAAGTGTGGGCCTTAGAAGGATACGGAGCAGCATATACACTGCAAGAGATGCTTACTATAAAATCAGACGATGTTCCAGGAAGAGCAGCTGCTTACGAATCAATACTGAAAGGAGAGCCGATTCAAACCCCAGGACTTCCAGCATCCTTTGAACTTTTAGTAGCAGAAATAAAAGCAATAGGGATAGGGATAGAAGTAAAAAAAGACAAGAAATAGAAAAAAACAATAATTTTCAATTTGGCAATTTTCAATTTTCAATGAATAACTAAATTTCCAAATGTCCAAAATAATTATCTGTCATTCTGAACGAAGTGAAGAATCCCATTGTATAAGCACCAAATCCCAAGCACCAAATTCCAAATAAGCACCAATAACCAAAATTCAAAATCCAAAAACGCTTCCAAAGAAAGTGCGCAAAACAACGCAAAACACTCACTTGTCATTTCCAACTTGATTGGGAATCCAGTTTGTAATTTTGAATTTGTAATTTAACATTTGGAAATTAAAAAATTGAAAATTGAAAATTACAGCTAATGTTTTAAAATTAATAATTATTTATATATGCGTGTAGAAGATATTATCGCCATTAAAATAAAACTGGCATCTCCAGAAGATATTTTGAAGTGGTCTTATGGAGAAGTTCTAGAGCCAGAAACAATTAATTACCGCAATCAGAAACCTGAAAAAGATGGTCTTTTTTGTGAGAAGATATTTGGTCCTGAAAAAGATTACCAGTGTTACTGTGGAAAATATCGCAAAGTTAGATTTAAAGGAACTATTTGTGATCGTTGCGGGGTTGAAGTAACAAAAGCATCTGTTAGAAGAGAAAGAATGGGACACATTAAACTTGCTTGTCCTATTGCTCACATCTGGTTTTTGCGTGGAATCCCATCAAGAATGGGACTTATTTTGGATATTCCGATGAAAAGATTAGAAGAGGTGGTTTACTTTAGTTCTTACATAATTACTAAAGTTGATGAAGAAAGTAAAAAAAGAGCAGTTAAAGAAATAAATAAAGAACATAAAAAGAAAACTAAAGAAATAAATGTTGAATTTAAAGGTGAAGCCCTTGAAGAAAAGTTGAGCAAGTTGAAAGAACAGTTTGACAAGGTGAAAGAAGAATTGAAGTCAATTAAGGTCTTACAGATTCACTCTGAAGCAGAGTATCATCGTCTTTCTATGAAGTATGGAGAGATGTTTGAAGCAAAATCAGGAGCAGAAGCGCTTTGTAAAATATTTGAAAAAATTGATGTAGATGGCATAATTGAAGAATTAAAAAAAGAAAAAGAAAAAACCGCATCCGTTGGAAGAAGAAAAAAAGCAATCCAAAGATTAAAACTCTTTATCAGAATGAAAAAAGCGGGAATTAAGCCAGAGTGGATGTTTGTTACAATTCTTCCTGTTCTTCCTCCTGAATTAAGACCAATAATTCAACTTGATGGTGGAAGATATGCATCTTCTGACTTAAATGATCTCTACCGAAGAGTTATAAACAGAAACAACCGCCTAAAGTATCTTTTAGAGATAGATGCTCCAGAAGTTATTGTTCGTAACGAAAAAAGAATGCTTCAAGAAGCAGTAGATGCTCTTCTTGATAACCAGATGAGAAAAGGAGTTGTCACTCAAGCATCAACTGGAGGAACTCGTCTTTTGAAGTCACTAGCTGATATGTTGAAAGGAAAACAAGGAAGATTTCGCCAGAATCTTCTTGGAAAAAGAGTTGATTATTCTGGTCGTTCAGTGATTGTGGTTGGACCTAACTTAGAGTTAGACCAGTGCGGAATTCCAAAACAGATGGCTCTTGAAATATTTAAGCCGTTTGTTATATCAAAAATATTAGAGCAAAAACTTGCCTACAATGTCCGAGGAGCAGGAAGATTAATAGAAGAAGGAACAGACGAAGTGTGGGCGATACTTGAAGAAGTTGTAAAAGGAAAGACGGTTCTTCTGAATCGTGCTCCTACTCTTCATCGTCTTGGAATACAGGCATTTAAGCCAGTTCTTGTTGAAGGATATGCTCTTAGAATTCATCCGTTTGTTTGTGAAGCGTTTAATGCTGACTTTGATGGAGATCAGATGGCGGTTCATCTTCCTCTTTCCGATAGAGCTCAAAAAGAAACAAAAGAATTGATGCTCTCTTCAAAAAATTTACTGAAGCCAGCAACTGGACGCCCAGTTGTTTCTCCTTCTCAAGATATTGTTTTAGGTTGTTACTTTTTAACAATGGAAGAAGATGGAGTGAAAGGAGAAGGAAGTTACTTCTCATCTCCTTTTCAAATTGAAAGTGCTTTAGAATTTGAAAAGATAGATCTTCACGCTAAAATAAAAATAAGAATGGATGGGAAAGTGGTTGAAACAACCGCAGGAAGAGTTATCTTCAATAAAGAGCTACCAGAAGGAGTTCCTTACCAGAACAAAACAATGAAATCTCGTGATTTGAAAGGATTGGTTGAGTTTATAATTAGAGAGTATAAAGATCAAAGCCCACATAAGCTTCTTGATAAAATAAAAGATCTTGGTTTTGAGTATGCTACAACATCTGGCATTTCTTGGGGAATGAGCGATATTGTTGTTCCAAAAGAAAAGAAAGGAATCTTGGAAAAGGCTCAACAAGAGAAAGAACAAATTGAAAAATACTTTAACAAAGGACTTTTCTCTGACGAAGAAAGAAAAGAGAAAGTAATTGAGATCTGGTCAAAAGCAAAGAAAGAAGTTGAAGAAAGCATTCCAGGAGCTCTCCCTATCGGAGGTTCAGTGTTTATAATTCTTGATTCAGGAGCAAGAGGGTCTTGGTCTCAACCGATTCAGATGTCAGGAATGAAAGGACTGGTCGTTAATCCGTCAGGAGATATTATAGAGCTTCCGATAAAAAGTTCTTATCACGAAGGATTTCACCCTCTTGAGTATTTTATTTCCACTCACGGAGCAAGAAAAGGAACTGCCGATACGGCACTTTGTACAGCGCAAGCAGGATATCTTACTCGTCGTCTTATTGATGTTGCTCACGAAGTTATTGTTACTGAAGATGATTGTGGAGATAAAGAAGGAATTGAAGTGCTTAGAAAAGATGCTGATGACATATATCAAAATATGTTCTTTAAGATTAGCGGAAGAACTTCATTGGAAGATATAAAAATAAAAGGAAAGGTTATTGTTAAGAAAGGAGAAGTTATTGACACTGAGAAGGCAAAAATAATTGATGAGTCAGGAATTCCTTCTATTAAAATAAGATCTCCTTTAAAGTGTAAAACAGTTCAGGGAATATGTTCCAAGTGTTACGGATGGGATATGGGAACAAACAAAGTGGCGAGAAAGGGTTTTGCTGCAGGAATTATTGCCGCTCAGGCAATCGGAGAACCAGGAACTCAGCTTACAATGAGAACTTTCCACACTGGGGGAGTTGCTGGTGGCGCAGATATAACCCTTGGACTTCCTCGTGTCCAAGAGATTTTTGAAAGAAGAGTGCCAAAAGGAAAAGCAGAAATATCAGATGTTGACGGAAAAATTGTTGATATAACTGAAAACAGAGTAATTAAAATAAAACCAAGTGATAAGAAAATAAAAAAGAAAACAATTGATTATCAAATAGAGGCAAAGAAAGCAATTTATGTTAATGTTGGTGATACTGTGAAAAAGGGAGACTCTCTTTGTGAAGGAAATATTGATATTAACAAGTTATTTAAACTAAAAAAAAGAGAAAGTACTCAAAAATACTTATTAAAAGAACTTCAAAAAACATATGTTTCTCAGGGAGTTGATATTCATGATAAGCATATTGAAGTTATTATTAAGCAGATGCTCTCAAGAGTTAGCATAACTGATCCGGGAGATAGCTCTTTTGCTCTGAAAGAAACAGTAGAGAAGAGAGCATTCTTGGCAGTTGAAAAAGAAATAAAGAAAAAGAAAGGAAATCCTCCAAAGGCTGAAGAAGTACTTTTAGGAATATCAAAAGTTGCTCTTACAACTGACTCTTTCTTCTCTGCTGCATCATTCCAACAAACATCAAAAGTTCTTATTGACGCTTGTCTTGAAGGAAAAGTGGATAATTTAACAGGAATGAAAGAAAATGTAATCATTGGAAAACTAATCCCATCAGGATCAGCATTCCAACAATCAAAAAAGTAAGGGTTTGAATCTCGCATCCTTAAAAAAAAGCTGTTGACACCTAGTGTCAACAGTTTTTTAGTGAGCGGGCGATGGGACTTGAACCCACTTCACGACCTTGGAAGGGTCGGGTAATAGCCATTATACGACGCCCGCATTTAATCCAATATTATAAGCATATTATAGCAAAAAATTTAAATAAGTAAACGCTTCCAAAAGAAGCGTACAAATCCCCGAGGTGAGACCTCGGGGAGGAGTGAAGCGACGAAGCAATCCCTTGAATTCTTCTCCCGTCATTCTGAGGCGATAGCCGAAGAATCCTATCACTTTTGCAAAAACCATGAGATTCTTCGCTCCACTTCGTTCCGCTCAGAATGACGGTGGAGTGTCATTCCCGTTTCCCCTGTCATTCCCGCTTTCCCCTATCATTCCCAGCTTGACTGGGAATCCAGTTTCGCGTTGTTTCGCGCAAATCACGAAGTGATTTGTTGACATTATTCACAATAGATATAAAATTAAAGTAGTTGAGAGTATTATTCACAATAATAAACATATACTATGTTAGAAAACCTAAAAAAAGTTCTTGTAATAGAAGATGAAGAGATAATAAGAGAAATTTTGCAAAAAAAAATAAAGAAAGAAGGATATGAAGTTGAGACTGCTAAAGATGGCGAAGAAGGAATTTCAAAGATAAAAGAGATTATGCCTGATATAATTATTCTTGATATTGTTATGCCCAAAATGGATGGATTCGCTGTTCTTGAAGAGATGAAGAAAGATGAAAATATTGCTAACATCCCAGTAATTATTGTTTCTAACTCTGGACAACCAGTAGAAATTGATAAAGTAAAAGAATTTGGAGTTAAAGACTGGATAGTAAAAACAGAGTTTGATCCTCAAGAAGTAATAAACAAAATAAAAACACAATTATGATTGTTTTTTTGTACGGAAAAGACACTTACCGTTCATTTGAAAAACTACAAGAGATAATAAGTCAACACAAAAACAAATACAGAAATAGTTTGAATATAGAGTTTTTTGATGAGAAATCCTCACTCAAAGAGCTTCTTGACTGTAGTAAACAGTTTTCAATGTTCACAAATAAGCGCCTCGTGATAATCAACGGGGGCTTTTCTATTTGGAGTGGAGACAAAGAGTTCGCAAAAAATATTGATAAATTAAAGGATTCAGACGATGTTTTTGTTTTTAGAGAAGAAGAACTACTAAAATCAAAAATAAAAATTATAGAAAAAAAGAAAGAGAAAGGAAAGATTATGTTTCAAGAATTTTCTGTTCTTTCTAAAGAGAAACTGTTTAATTGGACTAAAAATATATTTATAAAAAATGGCACTGAAATTGAAAATGATGCCGTTTCACATATAACAAAAATAGGAAGTGATAACCTTTGGAGAATTAAAAGTGAGTCAGAGAAACTTTCTCTTTATAAGAAAAAGATAACAAAAAAAGACGCTGAATTTTTAGTAAAAACAGATATAAGTGCGAACATATTCAACACAATTGATGCAATTGGTGAAAAGAACAAAGAGAAAGCTTTTTCTTTAATTTATGACCACTTAGAAAAAGAAGATCACCCTCTTTTTATTTTTTCAATGATTGTCTTTCAATTCAGAAACTTGATAACAGTAAAAGATTTGAAAGAAAGAAATATTGAATATAACGAAGCAAAGAAAAGAAGTGGGCTTCATCCTTTTGTTTTTCAGAAAAGTTACAAACAAGCAGAAAAGTTCACCTTCCAAGAACTAAAAGACTTATATAAAAAACTATTCAAACTAGATCTAAAATCAAAAACAGGCCAAATAGAACCAACAATGGCACTACACCTATTCATATTTGAGTGCTAAGCTATTGCACACGATTATCCTCTCCGTCATTCTGAGGCGATAGCCGAAGAATCCCATCATCTTTGCAAAAACCCTGAGATTCTTCACTTTGCTTAGAATGACGGCGAGATGTTATTTCCCCACCTGTCATTCCCAGCTTGACTGGGAATCCAGAGTTCTGGCTTTAAACAAAAAAATGTCATAGGTGACACCTATGGCATTTTTTGTTTCGTTTAGAGAGTTACTTTTTTTGTGGTGATTGATTTTGTTATTCTTGCTTTTTTTCTTGCAGCGTTGTTTTCTTTTATTATATTTTTTTTAGCTGCTTTATCAATTGCTTTGTATGCTTTAGGAAGAAGTTTTTCAGCATCTTTCTTCTTGTTATTTGAAACAAGAGTATCTATCTCTTTAATAGTATCTTTCATCTTTCTTCTATAACGCAAATTCAAAACACGACGCTTCTCGCTTTGTTTTAATCTTTTTTTAGATGATTTTGTATTTGGCATATTTTTAAAATAGCATTTTTTAACACTTTAGTCAACAAACCACTTCGTGGTTTGCGCGAAATAACGCAAAACTTTTCCTGAGGTGAGACCTCGGGAAACTCCCTCCTCCCCGTCATTGCGAGGAGCGAAACGAAGCAATTTCTTAGATCTCTTTCCTGTCATTCTGAGGCGATAGCCGAAGAATCCCGTCATCTTTGCAAAAACCATGAGATTCTTCGCTCCACTTCGTTTCGCTCAGAATGACGGCGAGATGTTATTTCCCCACCTGTCATTCCCAGCTTGACTGGGAATCCAGAAATCTGTATGTTTAACAAAGCAGAAATCCAGTTTGTAATTTTTAAAACTGTGTTATACTTACTTTAATGATATACTACATAAAAGGAACGGTTACTATTAAAGAAAAAGATTTTGTTATTATTGAGAGCAACGGAGTTGGGTATAAAGTTTTTGTTGCTCCTGAAACTAGGGATCTTCTTGAAAAGGAAGTAACTATCTACTGTTTTACAAAAAAGACAGACAAAGAAAATCAACTTTACGGTTTTCCAGAAAAAGAAAATTTGGAGTTGTTTGAAAAACTTCTTAAAATATCAGGGATAGGCCCGAAAACAGCACTTGGTGTTTCTTCAATCGCTTCAATGGAAGAACTTAAAAAAGGAATAGAGGTGGAAGATAAAAAGATAATAAAGAAAATATTTAAAGTTGGAAAGAAGAAAGGAGAACAGATTGTTTTTGAGATATCAAGAAAAATGATTCAAGAAAACAAGAAAGACGAAGTTTATCAAGCATTAAAAAACCTTGGCTTTCAAGAGTATGAAATTAATGAAGCGTTAAAAAATACTTCTTCAGAAAATAGTGACGAAGAAAGAATGGCTGAAGCTTTAAAATACTTAGGGAAATGATAAAAGATATAATTAGAAAAATAAAACCAGTTGTTAGTTTTTATCACTTTTTATACTCCTTTGCAGGAGCAGTGTGGTATCGTTTTCCTTCTCGCAAAATTACAGTTATCGGGGTTACTGGAACTAACGGAAAAACAACAACCGTTGATTTTGCTTCGCGAATAATGAAAAAAGGAGGACTTCGGGTGACTGCTCTTTCTTCAATCAAATTTGAAATTGCAGGCGAAGAAGAAGAAAATCTTTTTAAGATGACGATGCCGGGAAGAGCGTTTCTTCAAAAAATGATAAGAAAAGCGGTTGATAAAAAGTGCGATGTTGTTATTATGGAAGTAACATCAGAAGGCATAAAGCAACACCGTCACCGTTTCATAAACTTTCAAGGAGCGTGTTTTACAAATCTTTCCCCAGAACATATTGAATCACATGGAGGATTTGATAACTACCGAAAAGAAAAAGAGAAGCTCTTTGAAAAAACAAAAAATTTACATATAATAAATATTGATGATGAAAACGCCAATTATTTTTTAAAGCATGAAAGCAAGGAAAAAATTCTTTGCACAATAAAAAAAGACAAAAAAGAAAATGTTCTAAAGGCGGAAAAAATAGAATCAACAGCTAACGGAACAACTTTTTCTATTGATGACAAAAAATTTAATTTAGCGGTAGCCGGAAAGTTTAATGTTTACAACGCTCTTTCTGCGATAGCGATTGCCAGCAGTCAAGGTGTCTCTCTTAACGATGCAAAAGAAGCGCTTCAAGAAAAGTTCACAGTAAGAGGAAGAATGGAACAAGTAATCTCTTCTCCGTTCAAAGTTATAATTGATTACGCTGTTACTCCCGATGCACTGGAACAACTATACAAAGAAGTAAAAGAAAATTTTTCACCAAACAAAATCATTGCTGTTTTTGGAGCTTGCGGTGGAGGAAGAGACAAGTGGAAGCGACCAAAATTAGGAGAGATTGCTGGAAGATACTGTGACTATATAATCTTAACAAACGAAGATCCTTATGATGAAGATCCAGAAGAAATTTTAAATGATATTGAAAAGGGACTTCCAAAAAACACCGCTTACGAAAAAATAATAGACCGAGAAGAAGCAATAAAAAAAGCGCTAAAACAAGCAAAAGAGAAAGACATAGTAATAATCACTGGAAAAGGATGTGAACCGTGGATGTGCTTATCAAAAGGAAAAAAAATCCTATGGAGTGATAAAAAAATAATTAAAAACTTTTAACAAAATTAAATTATGAAAATAAAAGAGATATATCAATTTGCTATAAAAAAAGGAGTTGAAAAAGATTTTCGTTCAAAGGAAGATATTGAAAATATGCTTTTTCGTGTCAATAAAAAATATGAAGCACTGAGTAATGAGAAGAAAGAACTTTTTGACAAAGAACGGCTCACAAATCCTTTTTCTGACACAAGAATTTTATATGGAGATCCAGAAAAAGAAGTTAAAAAAGTAATGATTGGAATTGATATTGATGGAGAAGAGCTTCTCTTAGCAAAACAACTTCAAGACATAGATCTCGTTATCTCTCATCATCCGCGAGGAATTGCCCTTGCTGGACTTGATGATGTGATGCAACTTCAGATTGATGTTTTACATATGTACGGAGTTCCGGTAAATATCGCAGAAAAACTTTCAAAAAAGAGAATCGGAGAAGTTGCCAGAGGGCTTTCTCCCATTAATCACAACCGAACAGTTGATATGGCAAAAGCGTTAGATATTCCTTTTATGTGTATTCATACTCCGGCAGACAACTGTGTTGCTCGTTTTATTGAAGAAAAATTTGAAAAAGAAAATCCTTATTTTGTGAAAGATATTATGGATTCTCTTTTGACTGTTTATGAATATAAACAAGCAAAAAAAATGGGAGCTGGTCCTAAAATATTTGTAGGAGGAGAGGAAAATAGAGTTGGAAAAATTGTTATTTCAGAAGTAACCGGAGGAACTGAAGGATCTCCAGAAATTTATCAAAAGTTAGCAGATGCAGGAGCTGGAACAATAATCGGAATGCATATATCTGAAAAACACAAAGAAAAAGCAGAAAAGGCCTGCATAAATGTTGTTATTGCCGGACATATGTCATCTGACTCAATTGGAGTAAATCTCCTATTCAATGAAATAGAAAAAAAAGGAGTAGAAATATTTCCCTGCGGAGGACTAATAAAAGAGTAAGACGCTAATCCCCCTGTCATTCTGAGCGGAACGAAGTGAAGTATGGCAATCCCATTGTATAAGCACCAAATCACAAGCACCAAAATTCAAAATCCAAAACAAAAATACAAATGACAAAAACAATCGTTTTGAATTTTGAAAATTGTAATTTGTAATTTAACTTATAGAAATTAAGAAATTGAAAATTGAAAATTTTTATCATTGTTTAGAATTTAGAATTTAAGTTCCTTAACCATATATGTCCCCCTTAATTCATACCCATTACTTCTCCAATAATCCCTTGTTCCAACTCCTGCTATTACTGCAATTTTATCTTTTTTAAACTCTTTTTTTGCAATCTCTTCTGCTTTTTTTATGAGCATCTTTCCCATTCCTTTGTGTTGTGGAGAATAAAGAAAATCTCCCTTGTCGGATATTGAAATTGAGCTTCCGTAAGTTTTTATCTCTCTTATAATTGCAGAGTGATTATTATTACGAAGCCGAAGAAGAGCATAAATAGTGTCCTTCTTTTTGTTTTCTAAAGAAAGAAAAACTTCTTCTCCTCCGGATGCTTGATATCTTTCTTCGTAAAGAAAAGGTTCTTCTCCGTGTTTATATTTTTCTCGCACCTCCCTACAACGGATGCAGTTACATCGCCAGCCCTCATTATCTGCCTTTCTCGCAATAACTTCTCTTAGATTTGATGTTTTACACCCACCACTGATACTTTCCGCTGGAATGTCCCGAAAAAGGCGTTGAATCCGAACATAAGAAGGAATAATATCTTTCTTTATTTTTGATATTATCTCCACCAACTCATCTTCGCTAAATGAAATATACTGTTTGCTTTTCCAAAGAGAGTAAAGAGGGGTGTTTTCCATAACTAAGCATGGATATATTTTCAAAAAGTCAGGACGAAAATCAGAATCAGAAAACATTTTTTTGAAGGTTTCAATGTCTTTTTCTGGAGAGCTTTTTGGAAGATTAAGCATTACTTGATAACATATTTTAAATCCAGCTTCTTTCAGAAGTTTTGTTGCTTCTATAGTCTCTTTTACTTCGTGTCCTCGTTTTATAAAACTTAAAACATCATCAAAAAGTGATTGAACTCCAAGCTCAACCATCGTAACTCCTAAAATTCGTAATTTTTTCACCTCTTCTTTGTTTATATAATCAGGTCTTGTTTCAACTGAAAGACAAACAATGCGGTGCTTTGCTTTTTCATTCTTCTGTTGAGCTTCTTTTAGAGTGGCGCTTTTTTCTTCATTACAAGCATCGTAACAACTTTTAATAAACCAGATCTTATAACTATCTGGATAAAAAGACCAAGTTCCACCGACAACACGAACCTCTATTTTTTCAGTAGTATGTCCAGTTTCTTCTAACGATTTCAATCTTGTTTTAATTTGTTTTACAGGATGAAAGTTATTATTAAAGGCACGCATCGCCGCGGGTTCATTTTTCAGATAACTCTTTGGCATTCCTTCTTCTTCAGGGCAGTAGATACACTTTC
This sequence comes from Patescibacteria group bacterium, assembly GCA_034661095.1. Classification (GTDB taxonomy): domain Bacteria; phylum Patescibacteriota; class Minisyncoccia; order Minisyncoccales; family PWPS01; genus PWHW01. Next base: position 21,572 of record JAYEKQ010000046.1, read on the forward strand.
CAGGACAGGGAAAAGGCTTTGTTAAAACAGAAACATTAACCACTCCTGACAACGATCTAACTGGGCGAGTTCTTAAAATAGAAACAACTTTTTCGTCCCTTTCTTTATTTTTATGGTAGAATTTAAGAAGAGAAGAATTTGTTGGAGTAGAAACCTTATATTTTTTAGAGGCAACTTTTTTTGCTTTCTCTAATCCTTCTCTTGTTTTTATCTCTCCTCGTTTTATCTTTTCAATTATTTCTTGATTTATATCCATATGAAAAATAAAGACGCACAAAACATAATGAAAAATCTGCAAGAAGATTACAACCTAATGGCAGAATCTTTTTCTGCTACTCGTGATAGAATGTGGCCCGAGTTAAAATTTATGTTTAATTATAGCAAAAAAAATGAAAAAATTCTTGATTTAGGGTGCGGAAACGGAAGATTTTCAAAATACCTTCAAGAAACAGATTACACAGGAGTTGATTTTTCAGAAAAAATGATAGAAGAAGCAAAGAAAAGATTTCCCGACAAAAAATTCATAGTAGCAAATGTTCTTAACCTTCCCTTTGAAGACAACTATTTTGATAAGATATATTCAGTAGCAATGATCCACCAGATTCCATCTCACAAGTATCGCCTTGAAGCCCTCCTTGAAATAAAAAGAGTCCTAAAACCCAACGGCCAACTACTAGCAACAGTATGGAACCCCAAAAAAAAAGCCGTGCGCACTCCGCCCCCGCACAGCTTTGAAAGGGAAGATGGGAAGGATGTTTTTTTGAAGAGAGAAAGATATTATTATCTTTTTAAAAGAGGAGAACTTTCAGCATTAGCAAAAGAAGCAGGTTTCAAAGTAAAAGAAGAAGGATTGGCAGAACAAGACAACAGGAGTAATATATATGTAAGGGCAGAGAAAAAATAAATAATAAATATAATATGAAAAATTTAGGAAGATCTTTAGCCTTTATAGGAATCGTCATCATTTTATTAGTAATGTTTTTCGCTTTTCAAATTTTTATTCAAGAAAAAGAACCGCCTATGGTCTTTAAAGAAAAAGAAGTGATGATTAGCGATATTTTTGGAGGAATACCAGTAGAAAATGAAGGTAGGGAAGAGATAGAGATAATAATTGGAGAAAGTGTAAAAATAGAAGATGTTTTCCCAATAAACAAAACCCTAAACCTCTCCGCCTTCTCAATTTTCGCCTTTATAATTTTCTCCGGAGCAGTAAAACTAACAAAAATAGGAATAGAGATTACAAAAGACAACAATTGACAATTGATCTTTGACTGTCATTCTGAACGAAGTGAAGAATCCCATTGTCCTTTGCAGAAACCATAAGATTCTTCGCTCCACTTTGTTCCGCTCAGAATGACAGTGAGATGTTATTCTCGGTCATTTCCAACTTGATTGGGAATCCAGTCAAATGTCACTTTTGCTTATTGACTTAATCCTTGTTTTAGTGTATATTGTTAGAAATTGGGGATGCATGTTTCGACAAAATCTCACAGGGAAATATTGCAAGCCGAGCACAATCTCGTAAATCTTGACTTTCACAATAAGTGCCAACTTATTTAAAGAAGAACCTGCATTGGCATTAGCTTAAACGCAGGCGTTCCCTCACTGATTTCTCATAAGTAAACGGAATGTCATAAATGAGGATATGAGATTAAAATTTGAACTTTGTTTTAATCTTGAAAAAAATAAAGTTCGGGAGTATAAAACTTTTGCCCGATTCAATTTTTTACTTCTTTAACCTCTAATCGGAATAAGCTTGTAGATGTATTTTTCTTGACTTTTGGACGGGAGTTCAATCTCCCCATCTCCACATACTAAATTAAGGAAAAAAATTTGAAAAAGAAAATAATTCCCGCAAACAATAAAATAAGAGCAAGAGAAGTGAGAGTTGTTACCGTTGATGGAGAGAATTTTGGTATTGTTCCAATTGAAAAAGCATTGGAACTTGCGAAAGAAAGAGAGCTTGATCTTGTTCAGATTACTGACAATGTTGTTCCTCCTGTCTGTAAAATAATAGATTACGGAAAATATCTTTATAAAGAAAACAAGAAAAGGAGAAAACAAAAAATAACAACCAAATCACAAGTTAAATCTGTTCGTCTTGGTTTTGCAATATCTGATCACGATATGGAGATAAGAGCAAACTCAACAGAAAAATTTTTAAATCAAGGAAATACTGTTCGTGTTATTCTCCCTCTAAAAGGAAGACAAAAAGCACTTGAGAGTGTTGCTCGTGAAAAGCTGAAGTTTTTTATAGAAATGGTTGAAAAGAAAAACGAAATAAAAATAGAAAAAGAAATATCAAAGGAACCTCGTGGATTAACAGTTGTAATTTCACCGGGGGCGTAGAACACAAAACAAATAATTTTAGAAAAATGAAAAAAACAAGTCAAAAGCCAAAAACAAGAAAGTCTATATCAAAAAGATTTAAAATAACAAAGAATGGAAAAGTTATGCGCCGTCGCACAGGGCAGATGCATTATCGTGCAAAGATGAATGGAGATGAAAGAAGAACTCTTCGCCGTTTTGTAGAAATGTCACCAGAAGAATCAAAAAAAATAAAAAAATCATTAACATACTAACTAAAATTGTCAAATTGAAAATTGAAAATTTATAACTATGCCTAGAGTAAAAAGAGGAACAATTGCACATAAGAGAAGAAAAAATGTTTTGAGAGAAGCAAAAGGTTTTCGCTGGGGAAGAAGCACAAAATTTAAGGCTGCTAAACAGGCATTGATGAAAGCTTGGAGTTACTCTTATCGTGACCGAAAAGTAAAGAAAAGAACAATGAGAAGACTGTGGAATATTTCCATTAATACTGCTTGCAGAGAAAATGGAATAATCTATCGCGACTTCATTTTTAAACTAAGAGAAAAAAACATAAAACTAAACAGAAAAGTTTTAAGTGAGATAGCAAACAATCGCCCAGAAACATTTATTAAAATTTTAGAAGAAGTAAAGAAGTAAAGAAGTAAAAGTACTAAAAATTAAAAAATTGTGAGGTCAGACCTCGCAATTTTTTTATCAAAAATTGCTTGTTGACACCAGGTGTCAACAAGCGGAGTTTTTTTATCTTATTCGCTTTAGATCTTGCTCAATCGTTTTTCTTTTCAATGCTTCTCGTTTGTCGTACTTCTTTTTTCCTCTTCCAATTCCAATCTCTAACTTAATTAACTTTTTTTTAGTATAAATGCTTAGGGGAATAATAGAAATTCCTCTTTCTTTCTTTTTCCCAGAGAGATAATCAATCTGCTTTCTACTTAAAAGCAGTTTTCTTTTTCTTCTTGGATCATAATTTTCAGAAGTGTTTTTTGGTTGGTAGGGGGAGATATGACAGTTAATAAGAAAACACTCGTTATCATCAACAGAAACAAAAGCACCAACAAGTGATGCTTTTCCTTCCCGCATTGCTTTGACTTCTTTTCCAAGTAAAACAATCCCTGCCTCCATTTTTTCTATGATGTGGTAATCAAAATTAGCTTTTTTATTCTTAACTAAAACAGGCATCAACCCAATTCTACCACAAAATAAAAACACTGTCATTCTGAACGAAGTAAAGCGTAATTCCCGCACTTCCTGTCATTCCCGCGAAAGCGGGAATCCAGTCAAATATCAACCACCATTGGGCTTGCTCATAAATTATGTTATACTATTATTATGATTAAGAGAGAAATAGAAAAAATTATTAAAGATTCTTTGGGTGAAGATGGAAAAGTTGAAAAGCCAATTTCTAAGTATGGAGATTATGCTTCTAATGTTGCCTTTGATATTGCTAAAAAAGAAAAGAGAAATCCAAACCAGATAGCCGAAGAGCTTAAAGGCAAAATAGAATCAGAGCTTTTTGAAAAAGTAGAAGCGAAAGGAGGATTTTTAAACTTTTTTATCTCTGAAGATGCGTTAAAAAAAGAACTTTCTTTGATCTTAAAAGAGAAGGAAAATTACGGGAGAGAAAGCAAAGAAAAAACAGTAATTATTGATTATTCTTCACCGAATGTTGCAAAGCCGTTTGGAATAGGACATCTTCGTTCTACAATAATTGGTCAATCAATATATAATATATATAATTTTTGGGGTTGGAAAACGGTTGGAGTTAATCATTTAGGTGATTGGGGAACGCAGTACGGGAAAATAATTCGTCAAATAAAAAAAGAAGATTTAGACCCAGAAAAACTTTCAATAAAAGAACTTGAAGAGGTTTATGTTCGTTTTCACAAAGAAGCAGATGAAAATCCTGAAATAGAAGAGGAAGGAAGAGAGTGGTTTTACAAATTGGAAAAAAATAATGAGGAAGCTAAAAAAATATGGGAGATATGTAGGAAAAAAAGTATTGAAGAGTTTAATAAGATATACAAAAAATTAGAAGTAGAAATAGACCACACCACTGGAGAAAGTTTTTATCAGGACAAGATTCAGGCAGTAATAAATGAAGCAGTTGAAAAGAAGGTGGCAGTAGAGAGTGAAGGAGCGCTTGTTGTTCACTTTCAAGATATGCCATCAGTTATAATTCAAAAGTCGGACGAAAGCACAACCTATCTTACTCGCGACTTATCAGCAGTGAAATACCGCCTTGAAACTTTTTCTCCAGATCTTTTTATTTACGAAGTGGGAGCAGAGCAAACACTATATATGAGGCAGTTGTTTGCCACCGTAGAAAAGTTAGGATGGGCAGAAAAAAAACAGTTTATTCATATGGCGCACGGATTATTTCGCCTTAAAGATGGAAAACTTTCTACTAGAAAAGGAAAAACAATTCACCTTGAAGAAGTGCTTTCTCTTGCTGAAGAAAAAGCAAAAAAGATAATAGAAGATTCAATTTCTAGTGATTTAACAGAACAAGAAAAAGAAAAAATCTCTGAAATAGTTGCAATGGGAGCAGTGAAGTATAACGGATTAAAGAATCATCATCGCCGTGATATAGTTTTTGATTGGGACAGAGTGCTTGCTTTGAAAGGTGATTCAGGACCTTATTTACAATATACTTGTGTTCGTTGCAAAAGAGTTCTTGAAAAAACAGAAGACGGAATTTTTTCTGAAACAGAAAAATTTAATGAAAACGAAAGAAAGTTAGCACTAAGATTAGTTGAGTTTAAAGAAGTGATTGAATCTGCCGGAGAAAGTTTTTCTCCAAATATAATTGCTGAGTATGCCTACCGATTAGCAAAGGACTTCAACCTTTTATATGAAGGGACAAAAATAATAGGAAGTAAAAAAAGAATTGTCCTAACTCAAGCAACAAAAATTGTCCTATCAACTTGCCTATCACTCTTAACTGTACCAGTGCCAGAAAAAATGTGATAGGACAAAGTGTTAGGACAAAGTGTTAGGACATTTGTTAGGACAAGAGATAGGACAATAAATAATTTTCAATAAATGACCAAATTTCCAAATCCCCGAGGTGAGACCTCGGGGAACTCTCCACTATCATTCTGAAAGAGCAAAGCGACTGAAGAATCCCATCATTTTTGCACAATATCAGAGATTCTTCAGCTATTGCCTCAGAATGACAAAGGTTGCACCTATATCATTTATCAGCACAAATCAGTGTATTAATAGCATTAATCAGTATTCTTATGGACAACAATCAAAAAGGAATTTTCTCCAAAGAAGAAGAAAAAGTAATCGCTTTTTGGGAGAAAGAAAACATTTTTAAAAAGTCAGTTGAAAAAGATGCTCCCAACGGAAGTTATATTTTTTACGATGGTCCTCCGTTTATAACTGGACTTCCTCACTACGCAACTCTTCTTCCTAGCATCGCAAAAGATGTAATTCCCCGATACTTTACAATGAAAGGATATCGCGTTGATCGTGTTTGGGGTTGGGATTGTCACGGACTTCCTGCTGAAAACAAAGTTGAAGAAAAGCTGGAACTGAAAAACAAAAAAGACATTGAAGAACTTGGCGTTGATAAATTTGTTAATGCCTGTTTTGACTATGTCCGAACTGGTTCTGAACAGTGGAAGTGGTATATAGACAGAATTGGAAGATGGGTTGATTTAGATAACGCCTATAAAACAATGGATCTCAATTTTATGGAAAGCGTCATCTGGGCATTTAAAGAGCTTCACGAAAAAGGGCTAATTTATGAGGGTTACCGAACATCACTTCACTGCCCTCGTTGTGCAACTCCTCTTTCAAAATTTGAAATAACAATGGACACCGATTCCTATAAAGACATTGAAGAAGAAGCAATCGTTGTTCGTTTTAAACTTGAGAATGGAAGTTATCTTCTTTCGTGGACCACTACCCCGTGGACAATTCCGGGAAACTTAGCATTGGCAGTTGGAAAAAATATAGAGTATAAAATCATTGAATTTAATAAAGAAGAATATATCTTGTCATCAGAAAGCGTTGAACTTGTTTTTGCTGAAAAAGAATATAAAGAAAAAGGAAGTATTAAAGGAGAAGAGTTGATCGGATTAAAATATACTCCTGTTTTTGATTTAAAAAATGAAGAACTTTCTGAAAACAAAAATGTTTTCAAAGTTTATCACGCTGATTTTGTGAATACTGAAGAAGGAACAGGAGTAGTCCACATTGCCCCAAACTTTGGTGAAGATGACTTTGAGCTTGGAAAGAAGATAGATTTACCAGTTGTTGATCTGATGGATGAGAACGGAGTTTATACTGAAGAAGCAGGAGATTGGAACGGTCTATACTTCAAAAAAGCGGGAAAAAAAGTAATAGAAACTCTCCAAAAAGATTTATTTTTAAAGCACAACTACACTCACTCTTATCCTTTCTGTTACCGTTGCAAAACGCAACTAATTCATAAAACTCAAAAAGCGTGGTATCTAAAAATTAGCGAGATAAGAGAAGCAATGATTAAGAACAATGAAAAGATTAACTGGGTTCCTGATTACTTTAAAGAAGGAAGATTTAAATACAACTTAGAGAACGCCCCTGACTGGTGTCTTTCCCGTTCTCGTTACTTTGGTTCACCAGTTCCAGTTTGGAAGTGTTCTTGTGGAGAAGTGAAAGTTGTTGGTTCAGTAAAAGAGTTAGAACAGTTAAGCAAACAAAAAGTCACCGATCTTCATCGTCCATTTATAGACAACATTGTTTTTGATTGCGAAAAGTGTGGACAACAGATGAAAAGAATTCCCGAAGTTCTTGACTGTTGGTTTGAATCAGGCTCAATGCCTTTTGGGCAGTTTCACTATCCTTTTGAAAACAAAGAAAAATGGAAAGAGCGTTTCCCATCTGATTTCATAATAGAATATACTGGACAACTTCGGGGATGGTTCTACTACCTTCACGCTTTATCAACTGCTCTTTTCAATGATGTTGCATTTAAAAATGTTATTGTCACTGGAGTTCTTGCTGGTAACGACGGAAAGAAGATGAGTAAATCTCTTGGAAACTACCCAGATCCAAAAGGAACACTAGATAAGTATGGAAGTGATGCTTTAAGAATATATTTTATGTCCAGTCCAATTATGATGGGTGGAGATATGAATATTTTAGAGGAAGATATTCAGAATGCTCTTCGTAAAAATGTTATGCTTTTTTGGAATGTTGTTAATTTCTACGAGATGTTTTCAGTTGAACGAGAAAAAATAAAAGATGATTCTTTTGAGGCTCCACAATCAAAAAATGAAATGGATAACTGGATAATCTCTCGTTTAAACGAAACCATTATTGGAATAGAAGAAAACTTAAAAAAATATAATTTACCAGCTTCTTCATCTTTCATATCCTCCTTCATTGATGATCTTTCCACTTGGTATATCAGAAGATCACGAGATAGGTTCAAGAGTGAAAACAAAGAAGAAGCAATAACTGCAACAAAAACAACGCAATTTGTTTTGTGGTCATTTTCAAAAGCAGTTGCTCCAGTAATGCCATTTATTGCTGAAAGAGTTTGGCAAAAAATAACAGGAAATAATTTTAATGATGGAGAAAAATCAGTTCATCTTACAGCTTTCCCAACTCCTGACAAAAACAACATAAACCAAGAACTCTTAAAAGATATGAAAAAAGTAAGAGAAGTAGTTTCTCTTGCTTTGAAACAAAGAGTAGATGCAGGAGTAAAAGTTAGACAACCGTTAGGAAAACTTTTTGTTAAAAACGACATAAATAAAAAACTTCTCTACCTAATCCAAGAAGAGGTGAATGTGAAACAGGTTGTAATTGACAATAAAATAGAACAAGAAGTTCAGCTTGATTTAGATATAACTCCCGAACTAAAAGAAGAAGGGGACTTCCGAGAAGTAGCAAGAACGATCCAAACCCTAAGAAAACAAGCAGGACTAGTCCCTGAAGATAAAATAACTTTATTCTACCAAGGAAAAGGATTTGAAGACTTCTTTAAAAAGTGGAAAGAAAACCTAAAAAAAGAAACTGGAACCGAAGAAATAATAAAAGAAACAACAAAAACCCCAAAAGCGCAAAAAAAGACAAAAATAGACAATAAAGAAATCATTTTAACAATCAACTAGCCCGTCATTCTGAAGGAGCGAAGCGACTGAAGAATCCCATTTTAAAATTAAAGAAAATATGTTCACCCGCTATCGTACCAAAGCAATAATCCTAGACGACAAACAAGTTGGTGAAGCCGATCGGATTTTTACTTTTTACACCAAAGATTTTGGAAAGATAACCGCGATTGGAAGATCAATCAGAAAAGGGAAGTCAAAACTAAAAATGAATACGCAACTTTTTTCTTTTTCAGAGATAGAGTTTATCCAAGGAAGAAAAAGCAACACTCTCACTGACGCCGTTCTTTTATCAAGTTTTAGTAAAACAAAAAATAACTTAGCAAAACTTTCTCTTTTTTACCGTATCGCTGAAACAACTCTCTCTTTTATTAAAGAACAAGAAAAAGATGAGAACATCTTTTCCCTTCTCCTTAAAACATTTCAAGAAGTAGAAGAAAAAAATCTCTCTAAAGAAAAATTAAAAATAATGTGGTGTGCTTACTCTTTTCGCCTACTTTATTTTTTAGGATATAAAGTATATACTAAAGAATGTATGATTTGTGAAGAAAAAATAGAAAAAGAGTGCTACTTTAGTCCGGAAGGAAAAGGGGTAGTATGTTCAAAGTGCTACTCAAAAAATCCAATAGGAATTTACATAGATGACATAAAAAAAGTATTTCTAAAGAATCCAAACCGCTGTATAAAAATAACAAGAAGTTATATAAACAACATTTAAATGCTTCCAAAGGAAGCACGCAAAACAACGCAAAATCCCCACCTGTCATTCCCAGCTTGACTAGGAATCCAGAACCCCACCTCCCCATCATTCTGAAGTTCCCGAGGTGAGATCTCGGGAACAATGCCATAGGTGACACCTATGACATTCCCGCTTTCTCTACCATTCCCGCGAAAGCGGGAATCTAGAAATCCGTGTTTATCCGTGTTCACATCCGTGTAAATCAGTGTGTTTAATTTTAAATTTATGCCAAAAGTCAAATATCAAATATCAGATATCAAATGTCAAAACGCTTTTACCCTAATGGAGCTGATGATTGTAATTGGACTTTTGGTTATTTTCACAACCTTAACGATTCCCTACGGACTTAATTTTTATAATGCCCGAGTATTAGAAGAAGAAACCGCAAGTATCGCAACTGTAATTGAGAGAGCAAGAGCCCATGCAGTGTCAGGAAAAGAAGACAGTGATTGGGGAGTCAGATTTTTATACGCGCAAAACCAGTTCACAATATTCAAAGGAAGTTCTTGCGGATCCGGAATAATATATCAAACATTTGACTTAAACGACTCAACCGAAATAGAAAGTGAAATAAACTGCATAATCTTTGAAAGACACACCGGAATCCCAAAAATATATAATAATTAATGACCTTTGACATGTGACCCCTTACGAGAGATTCCCCGAGGTGAGACCTCGGGGATGACATTCCCACTCTATTTGTTATTCCCGCTTTCCCTATTATTCCCGCTTTCCCTGTCTTCCCGCTTTCCCTGTCTTCCTGCTTTCCTTGTCATTCCCGCGAAAGCGGGAATCCAGAAACCCCCGTCATTCTGAAGGAGCGAAGCGACTGAAGAATCCCATTTTAAAATTAAATCATTAAGAAATTAAGTCATTTATTTGAAATTTAAAATTTGA